>CAJXRL010000087.1 GCA_913059105.1 uncultured Flavobacteriales bacterium | reverse complement strand
TCTACACAGAGTAGATCGTCGGCAGCGTCAGATGTGTATAAGAGACAGTAATACGCCTTACCAATATGTGACGCACTACATCTTTACCATCAAATTGTACAAAACCAATGCCTTTAGTCCCGTCTAAAATCTTCATCGCTTGTATTAAACCTGAAGGCTGATTACGAGGCAAATCAACCTGAGAAGCATCACCGGTTATGCAAAACTTTGCATTTTTACCCATTCTAGTTAAAAACATCTTGAATTGACTTCGAGTCGCATTTTGTGCTTCATCTAAAATAACAAAGGCATGATCTAACGTACGCCCTCTCATATAGGCTAAAGGTGCAATCTGCACAATTCCATTCTCTATGTAATCTTTCAATTTTTCTGGAGGAAACATGTCATTTAACGCATCATAGAGAGGTTGAAGAAAAGGATCTAATTTCTCTTTCAAATCACCTGGCAGGAAACCTAAATTTTCACCAGCTTCTACCGCAGGGCGAGTCAAAATAATTTTACGGACTTCTTTATTTTTTAATGCTCTTGCCGCCATTGCCACTGCAGTATACGTTTTTCCAGTTCCTGCGGGTCCCAAAGCAAAAACCATGTCGTTTTGCTCAATAGATTTCACCAACTTTCGTTGATTCACAGTGCGAGCTTTGATTAAATTACCATGATTTCCAAAAACTAAAATTTCATCTTTCCCGTGTAATTGTTTCTCCAACTCCTTTGACTCGTCGGCCAATAGCATGTCAATATTAATTTCGCTCAATTCATTGAACTTTAATAAATGCTTGAAAAGCAATTGTAGCTTTTTTTCGAATCTCTCAATTTGAGGCTCCTCTCCTATTAATTTTATTTTCCTTCCTCGAGAAACAATTTTTAATTCAGGAAAGTGTTGCCGGATGGTTTTCAGCTTAACGTCGTTGATGCCAAAAAGTTCCAACGGATCGACTTCTGAAATTTCAATGATTTTTTCTGTCAAATGCCTTAGTATTTCTATTTATGATCGCTAATTGAAGGTACGAAATTATTACTAATTTTGGAGGATACAAACCTAATTCTCATATTCCTTAAACCTTACAATGGCCATCATTACCCTCACAACGGATTTAGGCACAAAAGACCATTATGTTGGGGTTTTGAAAGGGAGCATATTGAGTCAATGCCCGGATGCAACAATTGTAGACATTTCGCATGAAATCCCTTCCTACGATATTTTAAAAGCAGCCTACACTTTAAAGAACGCATTTGCAGATTTTCCTGAGGGTACTATCCACATTATTGGAGTGAATCCAGAGATTAGTGAAAAAGCAGTAAGCTTAGTGGTACACCATAAGGGTCAATATTTTATTGGTGCTGACAATGGTATTTTTTCTTTAATTTTTGAAGAGAAGCCCGAAAAAATGGTAGAAATAGGTATCATGGTTAACCCAGATGCTCTTACTTTTCCGACCAAAGATATTTTTAGCAAAGCTGCCTGCCACATAGCTAAAAAAGGCCCCCTAGAAATGATAGGAAAACCAACTACCGAATGGAATGAAAAAGGATTATTTAGAGCAGTTTCACTGGGCAATATCATAAAAGGAATGGCAATTCACATTGACCATTATGGAAATATTATTACCAACATTGACAATACCTTTTTTAAAGCGTTTGGACAAGGAAGAGATTTTAAAATAGAGTTTCGTAGAGGCGATTATGATATTACTTCGATTAGCAAAGTGTATAGCGACGTGCCTGAAGGTGAGAAATTAGCGATTTTCAGTTCTGTTGGAATGCTAGAAATTGCGATGAATAAGGGCAACGCTAGTAAGTTGCTAGGTATGAAAGAGTCTGATATTGTTAGAATAGAGTTTTATGATCGTTAGAATAGTTAAACTGACCTTCAGGGTAGAAGAAGTCGAAACCTTCAAACAAATATTGGAAGATTCGAAAGAGCATATTCGAGCATTCCCTGGCGTTTTGCATTTGCAAATGTTACAATCGGCAGACAACCCTTGTATATTTTTCACTTATAGCCATTGGGAAAATGATGCAGCATTAGAAAATTACAGACATTCTGAGCTTTTCAAAAGTACATGGGCAAAGACAAAACCTCTTTTTGCTGAAAAACCAGAAGCTTGGAGTAACAATCAATTGCATATTTTACCATAACTATGGGAAACGAACTAATATCGATCATCATGCCGGTAAAAAATGCCGGACTATATCTCGAAGATTGCATTATTAGTATTCAAAATCAAACAGAGAGCAATTGGGAATTAATTGCGGTAAATGATGGTTCAAACGACAATAGCGAAGATATTTTAAATTGGTTTAGCGCTGTAGATGAACGCATTCAATACATGGATAATAGAGGAAGTGGAATTATTGACGCTTTAAAAACTGGTTATGCTATAAGCCACGGCAAACTAATTCATCGCATGGATGCAGATGATTTAATGCTACCCGATAAACTATCGTTATTAAAAGCGAAACTACTTGAAGTTGGCGAAGGGAATGTTGTAACAGGAAAGGTAGAATACTTTGCTGCTGAGGGTGTAAATGAGGGGTACTTGAATTACGAGAATTGGTTGAACGAACTGTGCGATACAAATTCACATTGGAAAGAACTGTTTAAAGAATGTGTCATTGCTTCGCCCAATTGGTTGCTTTTTCGTTCTGATTTTGAAAAATGTGGCGATTTCAACTCTGAGATTTATCCGGAAGATTATGACCTCGTTTTTCGAATGTGCAAAGCTGGGTTGAACGTTACTTCAGTAGATGCCGTCACTCACCTTTGGCGAGACCATCAAGAACGAAGTAGCAGAAACGATGAGAACTATGCAGCCTATACCTTTTTTGATATAAAGTTGCGTTACTTTTTAGCTTTAAAGCACAACATAGACAGACCTCTAGTGGTTTGGGGTGCCGGCAAAAAAGGGAAGGATTTAGCCAAAAAACTACAAACTCAAAACATTCCTTTTACATGGGTGAGCAACAACCCCAACAAAAATGGAAAGGAGATTTACGATCAACTGATGGAATCTTTTGAAAGCATTGCTACAAAAGATAACCCCCAAATAATTGTGACAGTAGCGTTACGAGATGCAAAAGCTGAAATCATTGGGTTTTTAGAAAATTTGAATTTAAAAGAAGGTCAAGACTTTTTCTTTTTTAGTTAGCAAAAGCTTGCAGCTAAAGAAAAACGCAATTATACCGTTTTGAATATTTTGTTTAAAATATACTGCCATTAGCAAGGCAAAAATGAAAATTACGGAAGCGGAACAATAGCTAACAACTCTAAAATCAACTGTAATAACAACTCCCCTCTTAAGGTAGTAGTGGCTTCCAGTCCTGAATTATCGGTGATTGAAGAAATTGCTGTTTGAAGCTTCAACAAATAAGTTTAGTTTTAATGCATGCAGACCAAGAAAAATATTGGCTTACTCTTAGGTCCTCTTTGTTTTCTATTCATTTATTTTTTTGTTCATCCTGAAGGTCTCTCTGAGCAAGGAAGAAGCGTTATGGGTATCACGTTGTGGATTGCGATTTGGTGGGTCACCGAAGCAATTCCCATCGAAATGACATCTCTCTTACCCCTAATACTCTTCCCTCTTTCAGGGGCGTTGGGTTTAAAAGAAACAGGAGCAGCTTATGGACACAAATTTATTTTCCTTTTTGTTGGTGGCTTCATTCTAGCAATTGCTATTGAGAAATGGCAACTTCATAAAAGAATAGCCCTTTACATCATAAAAATTATAGGCACAAGCCTCATCAACATTATGTTGGGTTTTATGTTAAGCACAGCTTTATTATCCATGTGGATCTCCAATACTGCCACAACCGTCATGATGCTTCCGATTGGCATGGCGGTCATTACTCAATTAAACGGTGGTAATTCACTAAAAAAAGACACTACTTTTGGCAAAGCGCTGATGCTTTCAATTGCCTATAGTGCCTCTATTGGTGGCACGGCTACTTTAATTGGAACTCCGCCCAATTTAATTTTTGCAGGAGTAGTACAGGAGTTATATGGCATCGAAATTTCCTTTTTGCAGTGGTTTACATTTGGACTGCCAATCAGCCTCCTTCTACTTTTTATATGTTGGGCATACTTAGGAAAAGTAGCCTTTAAGCTGAAAGGTCAAGAATTCCCCGGAGGTAGAAAAATAATAGAGGAACAACTCAAAGAATTAGGCACAATGAGCCGAGAGGAGAAAACTGTTTTAGTCGTTTTTCTGTTGACAGCTTTTGCATGGATTTCTCGTTCTTTTCTGCTCAAACAATTTATTCCAAACATTGATGATACAATTATTGCGCTAATTGCAGCAGTTGCTCTATTCATTATCCCTTCTAGTAAAAAAGGTCAAAAATTATTGACTTGGCAAGATGCGGTGCAACTTCCATGGGGCGTCTTATTATTATTTGGCGGAGGAATAGCTTTAGCGATTGGTTTTGCAGATAGCGGCTTAGCTGCTTGGGTAGGAAATCAACTAAATGTACTTCAAGGTGTTTCTGTTTTTATAGTGGTATTTGTAATTATTACTTCCGTTAATTTTCTCACGGAAATAACATCCAATTTAGCAACTACAGCAATACTTCTTCCCATACTTGCCGCTTTGGCTATTGTCATAGATATTCATCCATTTCTGCTGTTAGCTGCTGCAACAGTTGCAGCTTCTTGCGCTTTCATGCTGCCGGTGGCTACCGCCCCTAATGCATTGGTCTTTGGGTCGGGTTACATCAAAATGTCTGACATGATTCGAGCAGGAGTTTGGTTAAACATCATCTCTATTGTTGTTTTAACATTCATCGTTTATTTTATTCTTCCTGAGCTTTGGGACTTTGAAGCGGTTGGCTATCCGAATTTTTAAGGTAGCTGTTCAATTATACTGTCACGCTGCCCGTGCAAATTGCGAATATATGAATTACGAAACTTGTTCATCGTAAAGTTATTGCGAGGAACGAAGCAATCTATTCGATGACAACCAGCTTGCCGCAGTCGTAGCCTCTTTCTCTATGACGGCTCAAATAGTCAATGAACCGATTATAGATGAACAGGTTGTAAAATAGAGTTACGCGTCTTATATTTGGAAGAGCAATATGCCTATCATTCAGCACTACTTGCCGCACTTTCAAAAATATTAGAATCATGAGTCAAAAAGAAATAACAAAAGAATATTCAAACGGAGAGCTAACAGTAGTTTGGAAACCGGCAAAATGCATTCATGCTAAAGTTTGCGTTTCTAAGCTACCGAATGTTTATGATCCCAATAAGAAACCTTGGATAACTGCTGAGAATGCAACGACAGATGAATTAAAGGCTCAAATTGACAAATGCCCTTCAGGTGCGCTGAGTTACATTATGAAGAATGACAAAGCCAACGATGAAATCAACTCTTCAACCTTAGTAAATGTTGCAGAGAATGGTCCATTGATAATTAGTGGTTCAATGGAAATAACGGATAGCAATGGAAAAAAAGAAATGAAAAGCAAAGCTGCTTTTTGCAGATGTGGAGCTTCTGCCAACAAACCTTATTGTGACGGCTCACATGTGAAAATTGGGTTTAAAGGATAAGATATTACTGAATATCTAAGGTCAATTTAAATCGCAATACTCTACCATTTCCTTTATCTGCTACGTACAAAACTCTGCTTTTATAAGCTATAGCACTGGGTTCGTTGAATTGTGACGCTCCTATTCCTGTACCTCCGAAAGAAGTATTAATAAACTTTGTTTGACCTGAAGCTGGAGGAGGCTCAACTCCTTCTAAACCATTTGCAGTAAATTGATACAATGAATCTTTTTCAGCATCTATTACAAAGATGTAGTTCGTTCCATCTCCTGCGTATTCCACATCAACAGGTCGGTCGAATTTAAACGGTTCGTTAATAAAGCTACTCGCCAATGAAGTATCGGCACTAAAATTTACTTTCGGAGTATAGGCAGTTCCATCAACCGATTCTAGTTTCTCAATGTACTGAACCTTCAACACTCCATTAGGGTCAACAGAGGTGAAAATAAAGTCCCCTCGAGAGTCTACATTAATTTGAGGTGGTTTTACCAAACTTGTAATGCCTATTGGATTTTTGAAAAAATCCCGAAAAATAGCACCTCTGCTATCCGTAACCTCTAGAGGGGTTATGAACTTACCTGTATTGTCAAATAGCAAAATAGCATCGTCTCTAGTAGGCGTTGTTCTTGGGCCTGTTCTAGTAACATAGAATGAGTTATCAGATAATACGGCAATGTTATTTAAACTAACATCTTGATCGCTTGTTATAGTAGATGATTTGAAATAGAACGGATGAATGATGGTATCTGTAAATTCCGCAAACCGCAACCCGTAACCCATTGATGTTGACAAATCAAGACGATAAATACAACTTCTAACAATGCTTGAATTTGCAGTATCTGTAATGGTTCCGATCACCAATAGATCTAGGCTCCTGTCTTGTGCCATAGTTTTAGCACCTTGAATGAACTTTCTTCCCAACTCCCTACCACTTTGATCCAATGCAATTACTTCTTGACTTCCATTATCTACCACATAAATCAATTCATCGAAACCAGCAACAACATCGGTTGGTGAAGCAAACTGATTTAAAATAGGCTGAACCGGCACATAGGCTACTTCTCTAAAACTCTGTTCAGGAAGTTCTATGAATGATAAATCCGTTTCATCTCCGAAATAGGTTTCGCAGCTTGAAAGAAAAACCATCATGACTGCAAAACCAATTGTTTTTATGCTAACGTTCTTCATTCTCTCGATCCATTTTATTAATTCCAAAAGCCACACCAACAGTATGTTGCATGCCTAAATAGTCAGTTGGATTTGCAGCGTAGTTGATAAAGATAGGATGCGCTCCTACTCTATGTCTTAATCCAAAACCAAATGTTGGATAACTCTGGCTAGATACATTTAACATATACCCTGTCCTTACATACAACAATTTCATATACTCATATTCCAACCCAATACGGTAATTTTCAGCATTATCTGATGGGTGATTCAACTGCAAGGCAACCAGAAGTGATTGTTTCTTCATTTTCCAAGGAACCATGGATGCTCCTAAACTAAACACTGTAGGAACTGAGTAATTATTCGCGGTTGGATTTAAGTTGCGATTAAAATCTTCTGGCAAATCATCTCCATTAATGGAAGAACTTCCTCCAAAGTTTTGAATCATTACAGCAAAGTTCAGGTCTTTATAATCTGTCTTATACAAGAAACTTACATCTGCCGAAACAGTTGCATTGGTGTAGGTATCAATTTGCTCGTAAATAAACTTCATGGTAATTCCTGCAGAAAACATATCGCTCAATTGCTGCGCATATGTTCCGCCCAACGCCATGTTAGTCACGTAAAATTTTTCTCCCGTTCCTTCTGGTTGAAATTCAGTTCGCTTTTCCATCGCTCCAGAATTCAGCATGTTTAGCGAAAACCCAAAGGTTGAAAAATTCTTTTTCCGAGGAATAGAAACTGACAAATACGACTGTTGTATTCCTGCTCCAATGGATAAGTTACTTAATGCGCCGTGAAAACTCTTTAAATCTGCAGTTGCAGCTGGGTTAGTATATGCGGAAAAAGCATCCGCTCCTAGAGCAATACTTGCTCCTCCCATTGCTGCCGATCTTGGATTCAAGTCGTTCTTCAAAAATGAAAGCGTCGATAAACCTGCCCTCTGCGCTCCAAAATTGGGTATAAGCTGAGCTGAAGCACTAGAAACTAAGAGAACTAGGCAAATGAAAGGGATCGCTATATTTTTCATATCTCCCATTTTAAAATTTAAATGATATGCCATATAAAATCTGTCTAGGTGCTTGATACCTTGATGGGTCATCTGGAGGTGTACCTCTTTCTTCAGGTCCAATAAATCTTGGATCTCTCCATTCGTTTGGAACATCATCTCCCACCTCATAAGCTTTTCCTGTTACAGGATTTATAATTTGGGAGTTTTGAATGTTCAATACGTTTCGAATCTCTAAACTCACTACTAAACCAGATTTTTTAGCTTTCGACAACCAAATGTTTTTGCTAATTTTTAAATCTGAATTAAACCATGGTCTGGCTTGTTCTTGCAAAAATTGATCGTCTAACCGAATAAATTGAGGTCGACCAATACTGTTCACCCCTTCTTGTTTGAGCGGCGTATATCTAAAGCCTGAAACATAGTTAAACGATGCAAATATTCTTAAACCAGGAATAGATTTCCCTCTAATCTTAAAGGTTGAATCTGTGCTAAACACAACGCCAAGAGTTACATCCCAAGGTCTATCAAATGCTAAATATTGTTCTGACGATAAAGCAATTGCTCCAGTTTGTTCAATTTGCAATCCAGACTCTCGAGCAGAATTAGATTTTCCTCTAGCAACTTGATAGGTCATGTTCAAGAAGGTTCTAAAATACTTAGCATATCGTATTGAAAAACCTCCTTCTAAACCAAAAATTCTAGCATAATCTTGGTTAATATACATCCGCTTCGTAACAGGTCTTCCAGTTTGATCTTTTACAATGACTCTTCGTTGTACAATGTAATCGAAACGGTTGTTATTGAAAGCAGCTAAGGTTAAACCAATGTCTTTTGTAATTTGTGTTTTGTACCCCACTTCATATGAAATATTTACCTCAGGGTTAATATCGGGGTTACCTAAACTCGATAAGAAAGAACGGTCTTGAAACTCTTCATCTAAACCAGCATAAACAAACCGTGGATGCGGCAATCGCATTTGGTGACTGTAGTTAAAGTACAATACATTATTCTCTGTGACAGGAAAAGAAACATTGATTCTTGGTAAAATTCTCGCTTTAACCCTTCTTCCAAAAAATCCCGTTGTTTTGTCCATGTAGTCTTCACGAACTTGATCCAATACAGGAGAGTTTGGGTCAGCCACAGCATCATCTGCAAATTTTCCTGGTGCCCAATAATTTAACCGTGCTCCTAAAGTGGCGATAATTCCACGGTAACGAACTTCGTCACTCACAAAAATACCTCCGTTGAAAGGATTCACTTTCCAAATATCATTTGATGAACCTACACTAGTTGAAGGTGAAGTTGTAGAATCGTTAATTTGAATTGGAGCTCCAATCCAAGGGCTACTTACATCTACCCACTGATATTCGGTGCTCTTATGCTCAATACCAAAACTTAGTTTGTTCTTTTGCGACTCAGAAAACCTTGTAAATTTTGTTTTAAATGTATATTCTCTAGCATAGTGATCGTGCCACACCGGGCTAATTCCTCCATTATTTATTAAACCTGGACCAGGCAAAACAAACTGAATAGGATCGCCTGGATTAAAAATAGTTACAGGATCGGTTACAATTGAGCGCTCATCAAAAATTTGATCAATGGTCTCTTCTCTAAATGGTCGTGAATTAGCATCTGCTCTCAAATTTGTGAACAAACGACCTGCCGAAATATTAAACCACCAACTGTCTCTTATACACATCTGACGCTGCCGACGATCTACTCTGTGTAGA
>CAJXRL010000086.1 GCA_913059105.1 uncultured Flavobacteriales bacterium | reverse complement strand
TGGGCTCGGAGATGTGTATAAGAGACAGCTACGCTCCTGTCTCAGGTTACTTAGATTTGCGTGAAGCAATTTCTAAAAAATTTAAGAGAGACAATAATTTAGATTATTCTGCAAACCAAATTGTGACTTCTACCGGTGCAAAACAATCTATAGCCAATGTAGTTCTCAGTCTGGTAAATCCAGGCGACGAAGTAATCCTACCAACTCCTTATTGGGTTAGTTATGTGGAAATCATCAAAATGGCCGAAGGTATTCCAGTATTTGTAGAGGCAACTATTGAATCCGACTTTAAGATTACTGCTGAGCAGCTAAAATCTGCTATTACGGACAAAACAAAAATGATGATTTTTAGCAGCCCTTGTAATCCTACTGGCTCTATTTATGGGAAAGCAGAATTAGAGGCATTGGCGAACGTAATAGCTACTAAAAAAGACTTCTATGTAATTGCTGATGAAATATACGAGCACATAAATTTTGTTGGAAAACATGAAAGTTTGGCTCAATTCAATACCATTTATGATCAGGTTATTACGATTAATGGAGTGTCAAAAGGATTTTCTATGACCGGTTGGAGATTAGGCTATATCGGCGCACCTGAATGGATTGCAAAAGCTTGTGATAAAATTCAAGGTCAGTTCACTTCAGGTACTTGTAGCATTACCCAGCGTGCTGCGATTGAAGCCATGGAGATGAATCCATTAGAAACGCATCACATGCGAGACGCTTTTAAGGAGCGGAGAGATTATGTGATTAGCAGACTTCAAAAAATGGACGGTGTAGTTATTAATGAACCAGAAGGAGCATTTTATGTATTTCCAAACATAAAACAACTACTAGGCAAAAAGCACAGTAAAGGAACTATTAATACTGCTACAGATTTGTGTTTATACCTATTAGAAGCCGCTGAAGTTGCATTAGTTACAGGAGAAGCTTTTGGTAGTCCGGAATGCATTCGAATTTCTTACGCTACTTCTTTAGAAGTTTTAGAGGAGGCAATGAACCGAGTTGAGAATGCATTAAACCAATTGAATTAAAATGAAAGCTTCTAAGTCACATCTCAATGGTTTATTTGAAAAGTTCAATGAGTTAACTATACTGATTATAGGTGACGTAATGATTGACTCCTATTATTGGGGAAAGGTTGATCGTATCTCACCTGAAGCCCCTGTACCTATTGTTGCCGTGGAGAAAAAAGAATCTCGTTTAGGAGGAGCTGCAAATGTAGCTTTGAATGTGAAAGCTATGGGAGCTACTCCAATACTTTGTTCGGTAATTGGCGCTGACAACGATGGAAAAGAGTTGATAGCATTAACAAAGGAAAACGGACAAACAGCAGAAGGGTTAATACAATCGAATAATAGGAGAACAACAAAAAAGACTAGAATTATTGGTAACAACCACCAAATGTTGCGAATTGATGGTGAAGATCTGCACGATTTAAATGATTCTGAAGAAGCCATTTTTTACGAAAATATTGAGTTAATTATAAATTCGCGCAAAGTTGACGCCATCATTTTTGAGGATTATGATAAAGGAAGTATTACTCCTAGTCTCATTAAAAAAGTGGTTAACCTGGCCAATGAAAAATCTATTCCAACTTCGGTTGACCCAAAGAAAAATAACTTTACCAACTACCATCATGTTACTCTTTTCAAGCCCAATTTAAAGGAACTAAAAGAAGGCCTGAAAGTAGACTTTAATCACAGGAATCAAGAAGAATTAGAAGCTGCAATAGCAACGTTAGAGCAAACTTTAGAAAATAAAAATACATTAATAACTCTTTCAGAGTTAGGAGTATTTATTAATTCACCTAAAGCAAAACATCACATTAGGGCTCACCATCGAGACATTACTGATGTTTCAGGTGCTGGAGATACCGTTATCAGTGTTGCTACGCTCTGTTTAGTTTTGAACCAAGACCCGGAGATGATTGCAGAACTATCCAATTTAGCAGGTGGTTTAGTATGTGAAAATGTAGGTGTTGTACCTGTAGACAAGGCAGAATTATTGGAAGAAGCAATTCGATTATTTGTATAATTATATATGTTGAAACTATTTCTAAGCATTCCCCTACTCTTTATCAGTTTAATATGCACAGCCCAAGGTAATTCTTGGAAAGAAGAGATTGATCGAAAAAATAATTCAGCATGGAATATTGTTGAGTCTAAAACTGTTGAAGCATATCAACTGTCCTATAATGCCAAGTTAGAAAGTAAAAATAAAAACTATACAAAGGGCATAGCTGAAAGCAATAGAAATTTAGGGCTAATCGCTCTTTTAAATGGAGATTATGAAAGTGCTTTAGGACTTAGCTTAAATTCATTACAATTATTTAAAGACGATAGCTCTAAGGCTGTTCTGCAAAATCAGATAGGTAGGATTTATACCGGGCTGGCTGACTTTGAAAAATCTGCCGAGTCTTTACTTCAGGCCATTGAAATCAATAAAAGGAATAACTTTCGAAGCTTGTCAGGTAACTACATCAACTACGGTAACTTAAAAGAAAATGTTTTCCAATTTGATTCTGCTACATTCTACTATAACCTTGCTTATGAGTTAGGCAAAAAGAACGGTGATACCTTAGCCCTTTTGTCCGCCTTAAACAATAAAGGTGCTTTGGCTGGTATATTAAATCAACTTGAAGAAGAACGCAATAATTATAACGAAGCTTATTTATTAGCGCCAAAAGGAAGCAATCAAAAATCGCAAATCGCAGGTAATCTTGCTATTAATTTTTTCACTACCAAAGATTTAAAAAAAGCAAAAGAATACAGTGACATTGCCCATAACTTAGCGCTTATTAACAGTTTTACTGCAGGAATGAAAGAAGCTAGACTACTGCAGAGTAAAATTGCGGAGTTGAAAAACAATTTGGCCGATGCCCTATTGTATTTCAAAGACTTTCAAGAATTAAGCAGCAGATTGCTTGATGAGAGTACGTTGAAAAAAATAACTCAAATTCAATTAACAAACGATTTTGGGCAGCAGCAGAAAATAGATTCTCTTAAAAAGGTTGCAGAAATAAAGGCAATTGAAGACGAAAACGAAAAACAAGAATTACTACGTCAAGAAGAAATTCAACAAAGAAACATCATCATCTATTTTGTAATTGCTTTTCTAATTGGTGCCCTGCTTATTTCTAGAAGATTATTTATTATTGGGAAGGAGAGAAAAGCCGCCAACAAGCTCATTTCTAAACAAAAGGTAGAAGTTGAAGAACAAAGGGATTTTGCAAAACAGCAACAAAAAATCACTGAAGAACAAAAGGTAATTGTTGAAGAAAAGAATCACGAGATTCTGGAAAGTATCCACTACGCAAAAAGACTTCAGGACGCTATATTACCTTCTAAAACAGCCGTTAAAAAAGCATTGCCCAATAGCTTTATTTACTATCAACCTAAAGATATTGTTGCCGGTGATTTTTACTTTGTTGAAGAGATTGCGGTAAATAATTCTAAGAAAGTATTTTTTGCAGCAGCCGACTGCACTGGACATGGTGTGCCGGGTGCGATGGTAAGTGTAGTTTGCGCGAATGCCATGAATAGAGCCGTTAAGGAATTTAAATTAACGGATGTTGGCCATATTCTAGATAAAGTAACAGATTTAGTAATTGAAGCTTTTGAGAAAGGGGAAGAGATGATCAAAGATGGAATGGATATCGCTCTCTGCTCGCTTGACAAAGCAACAAACACGTTATATTTTGCAGGAGCTAACAACCCACTTTGGATACTGTCAAAAAACGAAAATTTAAGCACTGATAGTAATAATTACAAAACAGTTACCACAGAAGATGGTCTTGTGTTTTTGCATGAAATAAAAGCAACCAAGCAGCCAATAGGTCAATTTGACAGCAGGCAAAACTTCGTAACTCACCAAGTTCAATTGAATAAAGGAGATCAAGTTTTGTTATCCTCCGATGGTTTTCCGGATCAATTTGGAGGGGTTAAAGGAAAAAAATACATGTCTCTTCGATTTAAAAAACATTTATTGTCCATAGCTGAATTAGCTTGCGAAAATCAAGAGGCCAACTTAATTCAAGAGTTTACAGATTGGACTGCCGGACACGAGCAGATTGATGACGTCTGCGTAATGGGTGTCAAAGTGCAGTAATTCTTACAATTGTTAATAAGTTATTAGACTAATTCTCTCAATTGCTTGACAACATGCTCTAAGTTAAGTTTTTTTGAACAAACATAATTTCCTCTATTTATGAGAATAATTTTACTCGTTGGAGCATTTGTATTTTGCTCCACTACCTTAATAGCACAAGAACAAATTTCAAATAAAATGACCCTCTCTATAGAGGGCTCTACCACTTTTGATGCAGAGATTACCGGTGGTGGACTAAAAATTGATAGAAAAATTAATAAAAACTTCAGTATTGGCGTTTTTTCTACTTTATTTTTCAGAAACTACGGAGGCGCATCTTACGATAGCGATCTAGGAAAATTTACAACAATATCGGATAATGGAAACCAGGCTACGTATTCATACGAAGCAAAACCTCTTGATGCCTCAAGTAACTTAGGATATGTTTATATAGATGATTTTGCTTACGAGAGCAGAGAACTCCAAATTGGACTGCGATTGAAATATAGTTTGTTCACTCAAAACGCCACTAAGCCATATCTAGGGTTCAATATAGCATATAATAACGAAACCTCTATTAAACCCATTGATCAATTTGGAGGTTATGTAGCTAATGAAAGCATCATTATTAATCGATTAGATAAGAATAATGGCGTGATAACCTCATTAGAATTAGGAGTTGATCAAGATTTAAGTAATCGGTTTGCGTTTTTTGTAAACATAAGAGCTACTTTAATTACTTCACTTGTTAACAACAAAGTTAGCTTTGAAATTTTAAATGAAGAATTTTTTGGTGAAGTTTCCTTTGATGACGGAGCCGGAGGAACTAGTACGATATTTGCTGAAAATGTCCAAAAAAGTGCAACTTTTCAAGAAAGTCTAATTGAAGAAAGATTTCCAACTTTCTTTGGGAGCATAGGAATAAGCTACAAAATATTTTAACATATGAGATACTTTACAACACTCCTTCTGTCTATCATTTGCTTTACTTCTTTTTCCCAAATAAAGAAACAACAAGTTGTTAAATCAACTAACGGCAAAGTCACTCAGCTTGCATTCAATCCCAATGGGAAAAACATGGCTACTGCATCTTCAAAAAATGTGAGCCTGTATTTAAACCAAGCAGCAAAACCTTACTTCTCATTCAAAACGAAGTACAATTTAATTACTGATTTGCATTTTATAAACCCTTCTAATGTATTAGTCTCCGGTTATAACATATTTGGTAAACACTACAAGCATTACTCCATCTATGATATTGAAAAGAGAGCGTTTGCGTTGACCAAGAACTTAGAATACATTGAAGAAGATATTACAGCTATTACACCCTACAGAAATGAAAATTTTGGGGTTGCAGTAATTGTTGGGCAAAAAATAATGTTGTTTTCTAAAAGTGACTCCAGTACGATAGCTCTTGAAAGTACTGTAGTAGACTTAAAATACGATGAAAATTCTGAAAGTTTTTGGATCATAACGGCGAACAAAGAGCTGATCAACTATGACCTAAACTCCAATTCGATTAAAAAAACCATCAATTTAAAAGAAACTCCAACTAGTTTGGTCTTATCTAAAAATGGAGAACGTATCGCATTAGCTGACAATAAGAAGAACTTATATTACACCGATAAGGATTTGTCTTTTCAACCGCTAAAAATAAATGATAAAAAAGGTAAGAAAATTTACACCAACCTTTCCTTCTCTCTGGATGGTAAGTACTTATCTACTACAAATTTATTTCGACTAGATTTATGGCAAGTAGAGAGTAAAGCCAATTTATATTCTAAAAAACGCGGAGAAAAAGGAATTTTATCATCCATAAAATTTGACCCTTCAGGGCAATTACTCGCTGTTACAGGTTACGCATCTAGAAAAGTTGAATTGTGGAATACATCGGGCTTAAATATAGCTCCTTACATAGAATTTAAAGACGAATCTGATAAAACACCTCCACAGGTTGTTCTAACCAATCCAAAGGTTCCTAAAGATAAAGTTTCCGTAACTCAAGAGGAGATTACACTTGAAGGGCTTGTAATTGATAACATTGGAGTTTCTGAAGTAAAAGTAAACGGACAAAAAGCCAATTTATCTGCAACTGGAGACTTTAGCATAAAAATGAATTTAGCGATTGGAGAAAACAGGGTTGCCATTGAAGCGACAGATGTGAACAAAAACACAAGTGTCAAAAGGATAACTATCATTCGAAAAGAATTTGACTTAAATTCTTTATCACTTGAATCACAAAATCACATGTTATTAATTTCGATTGATAAGTATACAAATTGGTCTCCTCTGAACAACGCAGTTTCTGATGGTAATAAACTGACAAAAATATTAGAGGATAAATATGGGTTTGACTCTTCCAATGTAATTGAAGTGAAAAATGAAAATGCTGATCGACAAGGAATTATTAACGGATTTAAAGAACTAATTAGCAAAGCAGGCCCAAATGATAACGTAATTATTTATTATTCAGGACACGGTTACTTTGACGCCCAATTAGGAGAAGGATATTGGATTCCAGTTGATGCCCAAAAAGGACAAGATGGAGACTACCTGCCAAATAGTTTTATGATGCAATTGATGAAAAAAGTGAATTCAAAACATATCTTTTTAGTAGCTGACGCCTGCTTTTCCGGTTCATTGTTTAATAACTCCAACAGGGGTTATACTGACAACGTAGGAAGCTATAAATCTCGATGGGGCCTTGCATCTGGCAGGTTAGAATATGTTTCTGACGGAAATTCAGGAGAAAGCAGCCCTTTCAACAAGTATTTGACAGAGTATTTAGAGAAGAATGACAAAGAAGAATTCTCCGTTTCCGAATTGGTACAATTTGTTAAAATAAATGTTGCCAATGTTACAAAGCAAGCACCGGTTGGCAATCCATTAGGTGGGCTTGGTGATGAAGGTGGAGAGTTTATTTTTAAACTAGAAGATTAACACAATGAAGGTATTTTATTTCCTATTTACAAGCTTAATATCCTTTTGCTCTTTGGCCCAAGGCTTGAAAGTAGTTCATGTCTCCGGCGATATTTATTCCAATAAAATAGAAAGAAACATTGCTGTAGGTGATGAGATTGACCCTAGCGAAGTATTAAGCTTCACAGCCTCTGGCTTGAGTTGCTTCCTTTTTGATGGAAAGAATAAACTATCGTTAACACCTAAAACTAGTAGTGCGTCGGGAACTGTTTCTGATTTATTTCAACCACCAATTAGCAGACAATTAATCGCTTCTAGAGGTTCTGAAGATAGCACCTATTTGTCAATAGATGGGTATTTCGCAAGCAACAGTTACTTATTCTTTAACCAAAGTGAGTCTTTCATATTAAATCCTAGTGAAAAAGAAGACCTTAATAGTATCCGGTTTTTTATAGTTGATAACTCAAAACAAAAGAGAGAGTTAAGTTTTTCAAATAATACCATTAAAGTTGACCACAACTTCCTTTTCCCAAATGAAGAGAAAAGTAATGAGTTGCAGTTTTATAAAATTAATACTGCAAATGGAGAAATTACTAAATTGACCAAGGTCACTTTTTATAATGGAAATGAGCAATCCATTCAAGATCAATTAAAATTAATTGTTTCGCTCCAAAACAGCGAAAATGAAGAACAGATTATATTGGATAGCTATTCTTTTTTACAATCAATATTTGGCAATTTAAATGATAAAAATTGGGAAAGCTACTTTAAGTTAAATTTCAATTAAACCTCTAAAGATTACCGATACAGAAATATGACATCCCTTGTTACTAAAAACCAAGGTTTCGTTGTGCGAATCTGTAATTTTGTATTTCTTTATTTTACTTGCTTACTTATTGTAAAGTTCAAAATCTAACGCTATTAATGCCCACACTACCCTCGTCTTACTTTGCTCCCATCCTCCAATTTGCTATAATTACTCCAACCAACGAATACCATATTGAGGCTAAAGAGCACTATATGAAGCAAAGCTATCGAAATCGCTTCGAGATCTATGGAGCAAATGGACTATTAAGTCTAAGCGTGCCTGTCAAGAAATGGAATAACCACACTCTAATTGAAAAAATTGAAGTTAGTTACGACGAAGACTGGCAGCAATTACACTGGAGATCTATTGAGTCTGCTTATCGTGCTTCTCCATTTTTTGAGTTTTACGAAGAAGAAATTAAACCTTTGATTTTTTCAAAAGAAATAAATCTCTTGAAACGCAATCATCTCATTGAAAGAGTGATTAATAAAATAATAGGAATAAAAGCTACCGTAGAATTTACATCAATTTACGAATCACAAGCTCCAGATTGGAGAACCACAATTACCCCAAAAAACAAGGTTGAATTAGAATCCATTGCAATTCCCAAGTACATTCAAGTGTTTGAAGACAAGCATGGTTTCATTCCAAATTTGAGTATTCTAGATTTGCTGTTTAACTTAGGACCGGAAAGTAAACTGTATTTAAAACAACTTAATCAATCGATAAAAAATGGCACAAAAAATTGATATAGAAGAGAGTAAGAATGATGACAGCATGAGAATGATGTTGTCTGATTTGAACAGAAAGCAAGAGAAAATCAATTTAGGTGGAGGTCAGAAAAAGATTGATAAACAACATGCTAAAGGAAAGTTAATTGCGCGGGAACGTATTGATTTTTTGCTAGATGACAAAGACAATTGCATAGAAATTGGCTCTTTTGTTGGCGATGGAATGTATGAAGAATACGGCGGATGCCCTTCTGGCGGAGTTGTAGTTAAAATTGGTTATGTTTCTAAAAAACTGTGCATTATAGTTGCTAATGATGCTACCGTTAAAGCAGGAGCTTGGTTTCCAATTACTGCAAAAAAGAACTTAAGAGCTCAAGAAATATCAATGGAAAACAGATTGCCAATTATTTATTTGGTGGACAGTGCGGGCGTTTTCTTGCCGATGCAAGATGAAATTTTCCCAGACAAAGAGCACTTTGGTAGAATGTTTCGAAACAACGCCGTTATGAGCAGCATGGGAATTAGCCAAATTGCAGCGGTAATGGGTTCTTGTGTTGCTGGTGGAGCCTATTTACCTATTATGAGCGACGAAGCTCTTATTGTAGATAAAACAGGCTCAATTTTCTTAGCGGGATCCTATTTAGTGAAAGCAGCAATTGGTGAAGATATTGATAATGAAACCTTAGGTGGCGCAAGTACGCATTGTGAAATTTCAGGTGTAACCGATTACAAAAGCAAAGACGATAAAGATTGCCTTACTTCTATCCGAAACATTATGGATAAAATGGGTGATAGCGCTAAAGCAGGATTTAATAGAGCTGAACCGGCCAAACCCAATACAAAGGAAAAGGCACTTTACAGTAAAATTCCTTACGATAGAAACAAACAATACGAAGTAAAAGAAGTAATTAACTGCTTGGTAGACAACAGCGAATTTGAAGAATACAAAGCATTGCATGGTAAAACGATAGTTTGTGGTTATGCTCGAATTGACGGTTGGGCAGTTGGTATTGTCGCCAATCAAAGAAAGTTGGTGAAAACAAAAACAGGTGAGATGCATTTTGGCGGTGTGATCTATTCAGATTCAGCAGACAAGGCCGCTCGATTTATCATGAACTGCTGTCTCTTATACACATCTGACGCTGCCGACGATCTACTCTGTGTAGATC
>CAJXRL010000085.1 GCA_913059105.1 uncultured Flavobacteriales bacterium | reverse complement strand
GTCGGCAGCGTCAGATGTGTATAAGAGACAGTTCTAATCCGTTCAAATATTAAAAAATAACAGCCTACTAACCATTTAGTAACAATCACTTAGACTATACATTTCCCTATTCAACAATTCATCGTACTTTTGTACTTTATTATATTTCTAAAAGTTCCACACAATTTTCAAGGAACAATCACACAAAACATTATATGACATTTAAAGATCTAGGTCTTATCGAACCGATATTAAAAGCGGTTACGGAAAAAGGCTATACATCCCCAACTCCAATTCAAGAACAATCAATTCCGATTTTATTGAAAAAGAAGGATTTATTGGGATGCGCGCAAACAGGAACAGGAAAAACAGCAGCTTTTACCATTCCAATTTTACAACATTTAGAAACAGCAAAACAAACAAGTCAAAGAAGACAAATAAAATCTTTGATTGTAACGCCAACAAGAGAGTTAGCGCTACAAATTGAAGAGAACATTAAAGAATACGGAAAGTATACTAGCATAAAAAGCACCGTTATTTTTGGTGGAGTAAATCAAAACCCACAGGTTAACAGACTAAGACAAGGAATTGATATTTTGGTGGCTACACCAGGTCGATTATTAGATTTAATTAATCAAGGTTTTATTTCATTAAGCCACATTGAATATTTTGTATTGGACGAAGCCGACCAAATGTTGGACATGGGTTTCATTCACGACATTAAAAAAATTATTGCAAAACTGCCAAAAGAAAGACAATCTCTTTTCTTTTCTGCAACGATGGCAAAACCCATTATCGATTTATCGAATCAAATTCTAGGTTACCCTGAAAAAGTAACCATCAAGCCAGAGCAAACTACTGCCGATAAAGTGACTCAGTCTCTTTACATGGTGAGTAATGAAGACAAGATAAAGCTATTGGTTGATCTTATTACAGCGCGAAATGCAAAATCGGTACTTGTTTTTTCAAGAACCAAGCACGGAGCAAACAAAGTAGTAAAGTTGTTAGACCGAGAGGAAATCAATTCTGCAGCCATTCACGGAAACAAGACACAAGCAGCCAGAGTTAAAGCCTTAAATGGTTTTAAAGACGGATCGATAAAGGTGCTAGTAGCAACTGATATTGCAGCTCGTGGTATTGATGTATCGGAATTAGAGTTGGTCGTAAATTATGATTTACCAAACATTCCTGAAACCTACGTTCACCGAATTGGAAGAACAGGAAGAGCAAAAGCCAGTGGCGAAGCTGTTTCATTCTGTTCTGCAGAAGAAAGGAGTTGGTTAAGAGCCATTCAAAAACTAATTAGAATTGATATTCCTTTAGTTCAGGATCATCCGTATCACGATACAAGTCCTGAAGAAGCACCACCGAAGCAAGGTGGCGGCGGTGGCCGAAGACAAGGTGGCGGTGGAAATCGTAATCCTAACAAACCTAAAGTAGGTGCAGGAAAGCGACCACAAGGAAGCTTTAACAGACCAAGAAGAAGAGATTAAATCTCCTACTAAGCCGTCCAGATTAATCGGGACGGCTTTTTTATTGCTCCGTTTTAATTCTTACTATCTTGTCTTTTATGTTCGAATTCATACATAACATTCGTTACCCTAAATCCAAGAAGAAAGCGTGCCATTTAATCTTAGTGGAGTTTGACGGATATTATCAAAGGCTAAACGAAGAAATGCAGGGAGTATTTGTCATGCGAACCTTGTATTTTTTAAAGAACATTGACTTTCATTCTTCCAATGAAATCCGTTTAAACTTTGAGATTAAAGTAATGGTAGCCAGTGGTTTTATTCAAATCACGTTTGGCTTAGATCGTTACCGCCTGCTGCACTTCGAAAACATTTACATTGCCCACAAACCTTATGTTTACGAAAGTATTGGAGTGCCTTATCATGGAGATACTAACCCCAAGACAGCACAAATAAATTTGGTTTGGTCAGTTGTAAAAAAAGGATTCCTAATTCCAGACGATGCGCTCAACTTATCCATTCACGAATTTTCACATGCTTTAATATTGGACAATAAGGAACGCATGAGCTTTCGGAAACTATACCGCCACCGCGATTTAATTCTGTACCTATTGGCAGCAAAGAAAGAAATGCATGCAATGAGAAACGGTAGCTATTCTATTTTTAGAGATTATGGTTCAACTAATCTTATGGAATTTTTTGCTGTATCTGTTGAAGCTTTTTTTGAGCAAACGAATCGCTTTGCTATTGAAAAGCCACTGCTATTCGAACGCCTTTATTTGTTGTTGAAGCAAGACCCTAGAAAGAATGGGAACCCAAGGTTGTAAACCTAAACTGTTATTGATTGTTAAACTTCCCCTTAATCGAAAGAATAAAGATTGACCTAAGGTCAAAGCAATTAATTTCGCCTCCGAATTGAACAACATGAAAAAATACCTTTTAACCGTTCTACTAATTGCATGCAATCTATTAGCAATTAACGCACAGCCAACATTTGGCAACGAAACACCTGGTAGCGAAAAACAAGAAATGAAAACTGCAGTAACTGGTTCTTTAGTGAACGAGAGCAACACAGTTATTCCTTTTGCAAATATTGCAGTGTACCGTCAACGAGATACCAGCCTTGCAGGCGGAACAGCAAGCGATGAAAACGGTCAATTTTCAATAAGCTTGAAACCTAACAAGTACATCTTCAAATTCAGCTTCCTTTCTTATAAAACCTTTACGAAGTCTAACGTTTTAGTAAAATTACAATCGGTAAATCTTGGAAAAATTACATTAAAGAGTAACGCAGAAGAAATTGACGAAGTAGAAATTACGGCTGACCGCAGTCAAATGGAGTTAAAGTTGGACAAGAGAATCTTCAACATTGAACAAGATTTAGCAAATGCTGGATCAAATGCAGCAGAGATTTTAGACAACATTCCCTCTGTGCAAGTGGATGTGGAAGGTAACATTAGCCTTCGAGGTTCTGAAAATGTTCGAGTTCTAATTGATGGAAAACCTTCAACAATAACAGGAACAAGTACTGCGGATGTATTGCGTCAATTTCAAGGTAGCATGATTCAGAGAATTGAAGTAATTACCAACCCATCTGCTCGATACGATGCAGAAGGAGAAGTTGGAATTATCAACATTGTTTTGAAAAAGAACAAAAGAAAAGGAATTAACGGTGGTTTCGAAACGGTAGTTGGTTACCCAGATAACTACAGGTTATCTTTCAACCTAAACTACCGAACTGAAAAATTCAATTTCTTCACTTCTTACGGAGCTTCGTACAGAAAATCTCCAGGTGAAGGAACGAACTATCAAAGATTCAATAATGGCGATACAAGCTATATTTTTGAAAGTGATAGCAAACGCCAAAGACAAAGTTTTGGTCAGAACGTTAGACTTGGAACCGATATATTCCTAAACAAGTACAACACCATTACTGTTTCAGGACTGTTAAATGTGTCTGATCAAGAGAACATAGCAGAATTGGAATACAGAGATTTGGATGAAGCAGGCAACTTATTCCAGAAAGTAATTCGAAAAGATACGGAAGATGAAACAGGTCAAAATGTGGAGGCTTCTATCAACTATACCAAAACATTTAAAGAAGAAGACCGAAAGTGGAGCACTGATTTTCAATGGAGTGAAAGTGACGATTTAGAAGAATCTGACATTGACCAAAGCAACGAGCAACTTGCAGAAGAATTGAATCAAATGACTTCAAATGTGGAAGCCAACAGAACAATACTAGTAAAATCTGATTACGTGCATCCGCTTAAAAAAGGAAGACAAATTGAAGGAGGAATTAGGGGAACACTAAGAACCATAGAAAACATCTTCTCGGTAGAAGAGAGTTTAAACAATGCTCCTTTTACAATTAATCAGCAATTCAATAACGATTTTAGATACGATGAAAACATCTATGCGGCTTATCTTCAATTTGGCAATGAAGTAAACAAGTTTTCATATCAATTGGGTTTGCGCTACGAATTATCCGACATTGATTCGGATTTAAGACTGACAAACGAAAACAACGATCAAGACTATTCTAACTTCTTCCCTTCTGCCTTCTTTACCTACAAGTTCGATAAAACAAAGCAGCTACAATTAAGTTACAGCAGGCGAATTAACAGACCAAATTACAGGTATTTACTTCCTTTTCAAACGTTCAGTGATAATCGAAATTTTTGGTCTGGGAACCCAAACTTAAAACCGGAATACACCGATTCTTATGAATTTGGATTCCTACGATACTATGAAAAAGGCTCATTTTTTACAAGCTTATATTATCGCTACAGAACTAATGTAATTGATAGAATATTGGATGCTCGCGAAGACGGCACAACGGTTCGTTTCCCTGTGAACTTAGCAACTGAAAACAACATTGGATTAGAATTTAATGGAAGCTATCAATTCTCTAAAAAAATAAGCTTGAATGCAAACGCTAATTTTTATAGAGCCAAACGAGAAGGAGAATACGAAGGGCTGGTATTGGAGAATGAAGTTTTCACCATGAGCGGTAGGGCAACTTTAAAAATGGAGGTTTTACCTAAAGTTGATTTTCAAGCGGCTATGCGTTATCGAGCTCCTCAAAGCACAACGCAAGGAACCCGAAAAGCGATGTATTCACTTGATTTATCTGGAGGAAAAGACGTTTTGCAAGGCAAAGGAACATTAGTTGCCAGTGTAAGAGATGTATTCAATTCTAGAAGAAGAAGGTCGACCACTGAAACAACAACGCTATATAGTGAATCAGATTTTCAATGGAGAGCACGACAATTTTTATTGACGTTTAGTTATCGAATCAACCAGAAAAAGAAAAGAGGTTCCGGAGGCAGCAGGGGAAGCTCAGGTGGCGGTGAAGATTTCTAAAGAACAACTAATTTTTCCAATTTCACCTTGGCTTTTAAGTTTCCAAAGGCAACCGTAGCTTCCTTATTATCAAAACTCAAAACATCTCCTGCCTGTTTTGTATTTTTAATCTTCACCCTTGAACCTACCAACAAAGGTTTC
The DNA here is from genome assembly GCA_913059105.1 of uncultured Flavobacteriales bacterium. Taxonomy (GTDB): domain Bacteria; phylum Bacteroidota; class Bacteroidia; order Flavobacteriales_E; family Vicingaceae; genus NORP294. The sequence continues at coordinate 4,911 of CAJXRL010000085.1, read as the reverse complement.
TCTGTATGTACTGGTTTTACTCGTGCCTTCTTTTGTTTGTTTCCATTCTGTTTTCCAGCTGCTTCTTTCAATTTTTCCACCTCTTGAGATTTTCGCAAAGCCATCTCAATTTTCGATTTCTCAATTGTTATGTATTTCTTCAGATCTTTTAAATACTCCGTCTGTTTCGAAGTCGATTTTGAGGGGTAATTCTGAATGAACTGACTCATCTTCTTCCCGTGGTTCAAAAACTTATTGTTTTTTTCAATTAACTGCTGTTGAGACTTTAGGCGCTCCTCATAGTGCGAACTTTTCTCTTCAAACTCCTCTTTGCTTGCCTCCATTTCTTGGTTGGCTTCGTAACTCTCCTTCTTCAGCTTTTGCAGAATGGACTTATCACGTTGCAAATCAGAAATTAACTTGTCAAGTTTTATTTTCTGCCCGTCTACTTTGGCTTTTGCACGATTGAGCATCTCTCGTGGAATTCCATTCATTTGTGCCACTTCGAAAGTAAATGAAGAACCAGGTTGACCTACTGCCAATTGGTATTCTGGCACTAAAGTATTTCGATTAAAAATCATGTTCGCATTTACCGCTTCGGGCAACTGAGCCGCCTTCAATTTAATGTTAGAATAGTGCGTTGTAATTACTCCAAAGCAACCCTCTTCATATATGGTTTCAAAAAACACCTCAGCTAAGGCACCACCCAATTCAGGGTCAGAACCAGTACCAAACTCATCTAACAACAATAATGTTTTTGGAGAAGTTTTACTCAGGAAAAAGTTCATTCGCTGCAAACGATAACTATACGTACTCAACTGATTCTCTATCGACTGATTATCACCTATATCCGACAATACAAAGTCGAAAAAGCCCATTTTACTTTTGGTAGAAACGGGAACCAACAAAGCCGATTGAAACATGATTTGAAGCAGCCCCATCGTTTTTAAGGTAATGGACTTCCCTCCTGCATTGGGTCCTGAAATAACCAATAGCCTTCCCCCTTTTTTTAATGAAAAACTTTGAGGAACGGTGACCAACTCCACCTCCTTATTCTTCACATATAAAATAGGATGAAAAGCATCAATCAGTTCCGTATCCTGATTTTCAAAGTTGATAATGGGTTTTACCCCGTTAATTCTTTGTGCCACTTTCACCCTTGCATTTACCTCATCAAAAGAGCATAGAATTTGCTGGTAACTCACTATTAAATCCAAGTAAGAACGCAAAAAATTGGTGAGCTCCGCTAAAATTCTTCGCACTTCTTTCCGCTCGTCGTCAATGAGTTGATCGAGTTCAAAATTGAGCGCTTGGTTAATTTTTGGTTCAATATAAGTAAGCGAGCCAGTCTTTGAAGAACCCAAAATACTACCATCAATTTGACGCTTGTAGGTTGAAATAACGGTCATTACTCGACGGTTATCAATGACGTTTTCACTAATATCGTCTATGTAACCACTTGAACGAGCAGATTTCAACGCCCTGTCAAAATTTCGATTGATTTGCCTCTTTCTGCTGCCAATCGTTTGCCGAATATAAAGTAACTCCGGCGAAGCATCGTCTTTTACCTGAAGCCGCTTATCTAAAATTTTGTCGATTTCGTTCTCAATGTCTTTGGTATAATGAGCGTTTTCCAACAAGGTTTTCAGCGTCAAATAGTCAGTGTGGTTTTCCTTAAAAAATAAAAACAACTCATTCACAAATCGAGAAGCATCTAGTACTTTAACAACTGCCTCCAACTCCAAAACGGAGGCGTTGATGTTCAGCAATTGAATTTCTTTATTCAATTCTTGAAACTCCATTCTTGGAAAGTGCACCCCCCTATTCCGAATCAATTGTAGGTCGTGTGCTAAGTTGAGCCGATACTCCACTTCTTCAGGGTCGCGGTACGGATGAAGTTTCGACAGTCTATTGCCTACCGTTTCGGTAATGCAATAATTTGACAACCAAGTTCTAATTTGATCAAATTCTAAATCTACGGCCGTCTTTTCATCGAAAAACTTCATGTTGTAAAAGTAGTGGAATTGCTTGCTTTATTCTAGTTCAAAATGATGAAAATCAAGTAACGTTCAAAGCTTATATTCCTCTTTAAATAAGGGCGAATTTTCATAACACTCTGTCAAAAATAAAGTCAATATTTCTTTATTTTTAAGCCATGAATTTAAAAGCATATCCTAAGAGTACCTTACAAAGTTTTGGAATAGTAGGCCTTGTATTTGTTGGCATGATACTCTTCTACCCAGTTCAAGATTGGCTGAACGAATTAGTGGGAATTAGTCCTTCATTCTTTGTGTATTACATTTTTGCCATGGGAGCCCCTTTGCTGCTCATGCATTTCTTGAAAAAGAAAGAAGAAGGAACCGTGAAGTACTTACTTAAGCCAAACGACTTTGGTGTGGTTCTATTAATTATTGTTGGCACCATAGCATTGCAGTGGGGTGTTACAAGCCCAATAGCCTATAGCATTCCGATGCCAGAAATGTTTAAAAAAATATTCCAGGAATTGGCAGAGCAAATGAACGATGGCTATGGCCTAGTCTCAGTAGCGATTATGGCTCCCTTTTTTGAAGAGTTTATTTTTAGAGGAGTGATGTTGGATGGTTTACTGAAACGAAAATCTACTTGGACTGCTATTTTAATAAGTGCGGCAATGTTTGGCCTCGTGCACCTTAACCCATGGCAGTTTGTTACCGCCATGGTGATCGGAACATTTGCCGGTTGGGTATATTCCAGAACAAGAAGTTTAATTTATTGCATGCTTATTCATTTTGCCAATAATTTTACGGCTTCTATTTTCATGTATTTCAATACAGAAGCCGCTTCTATGGATGCAGAATTTCATGAAATATATGGCGGATATACAAACATGTATGTGATTATATCAGTTTCCATTGTAGTTGCAGCTGTTTGCATTTCGATGCTAAACAAGCGCATGAAAATGGAAGTAGAAATTGAAAAGCCAGCACTTGAAGTAAAAGCGGATACCTTAGATGAGTTTGCCGAGTAATACCGAAACATCATTTTTACATTCTTTTGTTCTTTTTTCGTGAACAAAACGAACTCAAAAATTCACAACTTGTTTCAATTTGATTTAACCTGTGATTCGTATAATTTTATTTTTATACCTTTAACGGAACCAAATCAAAAACACATGAAAATTCTAAGAAACATTGCAGGCATTTTAATTGGTTTAGCAATAGGGGGCTTTTTAAACTTGCAATTAATCTCGCTAAATGGAACTGTAGTGCCACTTCCCGAAGGTGTGAACCCATTAGACACGGAAAGTATTAAAGCGGGCATGCACTTATTTAGCCCGATGAATTATCTTGTAGTATTTGCCGCGCATGCCTTAGGTACTTTGGTGGGAGCAATTATAGCAGGCTTTATTGCTCAAAGTGGGAAACTCATTTTTTGTTACGTAGTCGGTGGCGTCTTCTTACTAGGGGGTATTTCCATGGTTATTATGCTTCCTACCCCACTTTGGTTTGCAGCGGTTGATCTATTGTTTGCATACATACCTATGGCTTGGATAGCTGCAAAAATGGTGGAGAAGTAAATGAATTTGAAACTAAATAGTTAACTTAACACGATGGAAGAATTTAACACCAATTGGACCCGAGACGAACTGAAAGCTTACATTTTGATACATTGTTCTAATGCCGATTTTGATGAATCTGAGGCGGAAACCAACTACATCAAATCAAAACTGCAAGATTTGAACATAGCTCCTATTCACGCGGAATATGAAGGTGATAACGATTACCAAAGCATTCAAAAGATTCGATCATCAATGGACCGCTTGCAATACGACAGTGCCAGTGTAGAGGTATTGGAGAAAGAGATAAAAGAACTGTTTTTAAGCGATGGCAGCTATGATACCTTGGAGAAAAACCTCTTTATAGGATTAAAGCGAATATTGGAAAAATAACAACAAAGTAAAACACCAATCAAACGCCCAATGCACTAAAGTGCATTGGGCGTTTTTGTTTCTCGAAACTTCAATTAAAACTTATTAAATTCAATTTGAGCAATTAAGTCTCATTTTTAATTCCTTAGGAGCATCATAACCCGATTAATCACGTTAGCGCGGACTTGTAGTGCGTGAACTAAGCCTACAATTGGACCATTGTAATTCGACTGCCGCCCAATATTCGAACTTAGCTACTACAAAATAAAAAAATCTTTTTTTGTCATATTTCAAGAAAGCATGTAACTAAAAGAATAGGGACACCTAAAAACAAGTGCCCGTTAAACTTTAAGAAAATGGAAAATACCAAAAAATTAAAACAATTTTTAAGCAAAACTATAATTATCAATAGCCTTGTGTGGGCAACTGTAATGATAGTCTCTAGCATTATTTTAGGAGAAGCGTACAAAAAAGTTAACTTTATTTTATTAACCGGATTTTTTATCGAATTTTTAAGATATTGCTCGGCAAAAAACAAAATGGACAAGACATTATCTAAAAAAGACTAGGCAAACAACTCTTTTTTTGACACCCAAAATACATGAGTAATTCACAAGAGCCTTTTGAGCGACTACTAGCAGAGAACAAACATAAAATTTACAGGATTTGTAGAATATATGCTGCTGCTCCGCTGGAACCAGAAGATCTTTTTCAGGAAGTGGTTTTTCAAATATGGAAATCGCTACCAAATTTTAAAGAAAAATCTTCTGTTGATACTTGGGTGTACAGAATTGCCCTTAATGTTTGTTTGCGCACTAAGATGAAACTTGACAAAAACAATGAAAAAACAACCCGACTTGACGCCATTCATTTTACTCCAGTTACAGAAAATGTTGACTCTTTTGAAGAGGAAAAATTCAATTACTTGAAAGAATGTATTGCTACCTTAAATGAAGGTGACACCTCTATTATTGTTCTGTCTCTTATACACATCTCCGAGCCCACGAGACAGGCAGAAATCTCGT
>CAJXRL010000084.1 GCA_913059105.1 uncultured Flavobacteriales bacterium | reverse complement strand
TAAGAGACAGTTTGTCGTCCTTTATCTAGGGGACACCAACATAAGAAGAGGATTACTAACTGCTATAAGAGCTACCGAATTCCTTTCCAAAGAGATAGCAAATTATAAATTAGTTATTGTTGGTAAAAATACCACAGATTCAATTTTAAAAGACGAAACAAAAAAATTAAACTTAGAAGCTTTTGTAGATTTTGAGGGATGGCAAGATGTTTCTTTATTTCCGTCGTATATTGTTGCGAGTAATGTATGTATATCACCACTTTATAGAAGTGTTCAGCATGATGTTGCTTATGCAAATAAAATTTTTCAATACATGCCTATGCCTGAAGGTATGACCGAAAGCATGCTTAATTTATATATGGCTTTTGTTGAATCTGGTTGGTTAATACCATTATTAGCTGTTGCCGAAATTATTGGAGGGATTTTGTTCATAGTTCCTAAATTCAAAGCTTTTGGGGCCATTATTATTTTCCCTGTAGTTGTCGGAATATTATGTACGCATTTAGTTAATGATCGAGCAGGTTTGCCTATAGCCATTGTATTATTGGTTATTAATGTTTGGGTTATTATAGATAATAAAGACAAATACATGCACATGATTAAATAAATAAAAAAAGGCAGTTTGGTTGGCCAATTTTCCAATTACCAAGGCACCAAGTCTACATTCATTTTTTACAGAATGACGGAGATAATTAGCTGCCCCAATCCCGATAGTTATGTGGATTGGGGTAGCTTTGCTTAAACAGTAAACGCCTATTCCTCAACTTGGTAGGAAAGTCTTACTTTTATTTAACTTTATTCATTGTCAAACAGTAACGTTTTCAATTATTTAATTCTATGAAACCAGCTAAAAAAATACTGCTCTTTGTAATTCTAATTACGGGCTGCAATTTTAGTTTTTCTCAATGTGCGAATCCAATAAACATATTCTCTTTTGTTCACAACGGACATTCTTACGAAGTAGTAAAAGAAAATAAAACATGGACAAACGCTGCTGCTTGTGCGGTAAGTCGAAATGGATATTTGGCGGAGATTAATGATCTAGCAGAACAAAATGCAATTTTTACGGAATTAACATCTAATGCCGGTATTACTATTACTAGCACCCAGAATCAATTTGGAACTGCATCCGTTTGGCTTGGTGGAAGTGATGCCGTTACGGAAGGAAATTGGATTTGGGATGGAGATAATAATGGAATTGGAACTCAATTTTGGAGTGGAGGTCCAAATGGTGTTCCAATAGGAAGGCGTTATACAAAATGGGGAACTAGCCCTGCAGAACCTGATAACTCTGGAGGACAAGATCACTTGACTATAATCATAAAACCAACGGCTGTGAACTATGGCCGATGGAACGATTTAATTTCTACAAACAGCATCTATTATTTGATAGAATACAGTACCATTCTTTCGAATCAAGATTTAGAATTGAAAGACCAGCTTAACATTTATCCCAATCCTTTCAACAATATTATTACCATTGACTATAATAAATCCACAGCAATCGATAAGATTACTATTGTTACTATTTTAAGTCAAGAAATAAAAATCATTAGTCCGGAAGAAATGACAAATAATGAAATTGATGTTTCTAGTTTAAACAATGGTATGTACCTGCTAAATGTGCATTTGAAAAATGGGAAAGTAATTAGCCAAAAGATTGTAAAATAACTGGTTCTCCCAAATGGGAATCATATTTATATTAATTTCCTCATTGGTAAAAAATTCAAATCCCTAGATTCTTAAGAAAAATGAAACGTAAAAAAAGCCTTCCAAGGTAATGGAAGGCTTTCAATACTTACATCAACTTTTATTTTTCAGGCATCAATATTCCTAAAAAGTACTTTTCATCAAGGTATTTTTTAGCAACGTTTTGAATGTCTTCTTTGGTAATTTCTGCCACTCGCTTTTCGTACTCCAATACTTCTTTAGGATCTGAATTGTTTCTTTCGGCTTTTATAAAATTATCCATCCAAAACTTGTTTGTTTTAGATGATTCTTTATGGCTTACCATATACGTTTCCTTCACCTTGGCTAAATCCTTATCGCTAACGCCTTCATTTTTTATTTTTTCAACTTCAACTAAGGCGCTTTTCACCAACTTGTCTACATTTTCCGGTCCGCAAGGAAAAGAGATACTAAAGCTAAGATTAGGATAAGGACTAACACTATAACCGCCTCTTGCTCCTACTCCATACACTCCGCTTTCTTCTTCTCTAAGTTGTTCAATTAATTTTATCGTCAATACCTCTCCTAGCGCTTTTAACGCCATAACATCTTGCGATTCAAGCTTAGTTTCTTCAATCCAAGAGATTTGAACACTACTCTTAGGGTCTTCTCCTTTATTAACAACTAACTTATCAGATTTGTCTGCTGTTCTAAATTCTGGAACAATAGCACTCTCGTTGCTATTTGTAGAACTAAGAGTTGCCAAATACTGCTCCGAAAGCCTTTTAATTTCCTCCTTATCCACATTTCCAACAAAATAGAAATGAAAGTCAGAAGCATCGGCGAAACGCTCTTGGTATTTTTTATAGGCTAACTTATAGTCTGATTTGTCCATTTTTTCTGATGTTGGAAAACCAATATACCTCGTGTTACCTTTATTCTTATAATTACCGATCTCGTTCGAGTAGTAGAAGTTAGGATTTGCCATTAGGTTTCCTAAAAAACCCTTTTGCTTGTCAACATACGTTTGGTATGCTACTTCATCCATGTTCAAATCTGTAAAATACAGGTGGATCATTTGAAACATCGTTTCTAGATCTTTTGGCGATGCTGAGCCTCTAAAACCTTCATCTGAACTAGAAATATAAGGACTAACTCTGGCAATTTTACCACTCATAAATTTTTGCAAATCTGTAAGCGAATGCCCACCAACACCAGCACTAGTTAAACCTCCATCTGCAAAACCAATTTGCTGAACCTCTTCATCCGAAAAAAGACTCTCTCCACCTGGGCTGTATGCGTTAAACAACACTTCGTCATTTTTAAATTCCGTTATTTTATAAGTAACCTTTGCACCATTGCTTAAAACAAGTGTTGTTGAATTTAGGTCTTTGTTCATGGTAGTTTCAGCAACACTCCCCTTTTCAGGCATCTTAGCAATCAAAGAAGTGGGTACAGCATCTTCTTGATACGCTTCCAATTTACTAGCTTCAACTTCTGCTAACAAAGCTCTTATGTCCTTTTCTGTAGGAATTTTCACCCCTTCCTTTTCAGCTCCAGTGAAAATAATTACTCGGTTATCGTCATGAATGTAATTCTTGATTAGGGCATTTACTTCCTCAATCTTAATGCTTGGTAAAAACGCTTTATACAATCTAAACTCTTCTTCAATACCTGGCATAGACTCTTCTTCTAAAAAATTTCGAATGTATTCTCCTACAATTCTTCCACTTTCTCTTTTGTCACGGTCTTTGAACTGCTTTTCTATTCTAGACAAAATAGATTTTCTTGCTCTTTCAATTTCACTTTCCAAAAAGCCATATTCTTTAACTCTTTTGTTTTCTTCCAACAATACTTTCAATGCCGTCAATTGTCCTTCGGCACTTGTAAATCCAAAAGATTGATACGCATTTTTTGAACGGGCATAAGTGCCACCGTAAAAAGAATTTGCAAATACAAACGGAGGGTTTGGCTTATTTGTTAACTCACTTAATCTGTTATTAATCATGGTAGAAAACAACTGAATTACAATATCGTCTCTGTAATCACCATAGGTAGAACTAACTTCAGCATCTTCATGGTCTTTATACATCAACTGCACATTGCTAAATGCCGCCTCTTTATCTGTTGCAACAGCAATAAAAGTTTCTTTGTGGTTTGGTAATTTAAAAACCTCTCTCTTTTTAGGGTTTTCAGCAACTGGTATATTAGAAAAATGTTCTTTTATCTTTTTTTCAATTTCTTCTACAGGCAAGTCCCCAACAGCAATTACTGCCATTAAATCAGGTCTGTACCAATCTTTATAAAAGCTTCTTACTTCACTGTAATCAAAGTTTTCAAGCACATCTTTTTTACCAATTGGCAATCTTTCAGCATATTGAGAACCGTACAATAATTTAGGTAAGTAAACCTGCATCATTCGTTTATCGCTTCCTAAACCTAAACGATATTCCTCTAAAACCACTCCTCTTTCGTCATCAATCGCCTCTTCAGTTAAGGTTGCATTGTGCGCCCAATCTTCAATTACCTGAAAGCCTTTTTCTAAGGTTTCAGCATTATCACAAGGAATCGGTAAAATATAAACGGTTTCATCAAAAGAAGTGTAGGCATTTAAATCAGCTCCAAATTTTACTCCAATGCTTTGCAAGTAATCCACCAATTCATTCTTCTTGAAATTTTTGGTTCCGTTAAAGCACATGTGCTCCATAAAGTGAGCCAAGCCTTGTTGCTTGTCAGTTTCTAAAACCGATCCTGCATTTATTACTAAACGTAATTCTATTTTATCTTGAGGCTTGGGGTTGCTTTGGGCGTAGTATGTTATCCCATTAGCTAACGTACCTATCCTTACTTCACCTTTTACGGGCAGTTTTTTAGTAAGGTCAACATTTTGTGCGAAACTGGGGGTAAGCAAAAAGCTCAATCCAATTGTTAGTAGGCAGATTTTATTCATTTGTCTTAATGTTAAGTATTTATTAGTTACCCCAAAATAACCAAAATAAAGTTATCAGTCATTTTAGTTGATTTGAATTTAACGATTCCGGTAGCCTTAAATCAAAGGATTACACGAGTAACCCCATGATTTTTTCAAACATCAACTCTTTAGAGATGTCAAATCCATTTTCCGAATGAACCTCAGAAGTAAGTAGATTATGTCGATTTATAAAATATTTTTTTACAAACTCTCTTGAACCACTTCCTCTACTCCTATTAAGTTTGGATTCTTCGCTACAAATTCTTCTAGTACATTGAAGAAGTTGAGAATGTCTTCTTTCTCATTATTTGCATTAATCGTGACAAAGCGAACAAAAGTATCTTCGTTAAAAGCTCCAAAGCCTACCACAGTAATTTGGTTTTCATACAATTCTGTGCAAAGTAAAGTTGGATCAATGTTTTTATAATTGAAACAGATAGAGATTGAATCATCATAGCTGTACAATGAATAATCCGGATTGCTTCTTATGTACTCCAAAGCGGCATCTGCTAATTTAAATTGCTGGTCTACAATTTGCTCCAAACCATTTGTTCCAACTGATTTCCAGAGAGTCCAAAATTTCAAAGCGTCATTTCTTCTTCCACATTGAAATGAAGTTTTACCAAGGTTAAAATCATCTCCATCCGTTTGATATAGGTAATCCGCATCATTACTGAACGAATCATGCAAATGCTTTTTATCGTTGACTAAAATGATAGAACAGGTCATTGGAGTACCTATCATTTTGTGCGCGTTGTAACTGAAAGAATCAGATCTTTCTATTCCTTTTACCAAGTGCTTGTATTTATTGCTAAAGATTACACTTCCACAATAAGCCCCATCAACGTGCAGCCAAATCCCATATTTTTCAGTAATGTCAGCAAGTTTATCAACTGGATCGAAGGCTCCTAAAACAGTTGTGCCTGCGGTTGCATTTACATAGGTTGGAACAAAACCATCATTGATGTCTTTCTTTATTTGCTCTTCCAGCAAAGCAGGAATCATTCGCCCTACTGAGTCTGCTTTAATGTATCGAATATTGTCTCTCCCAATTCCTGCAAAACTAGCATTCTTCGCATTCGAATAATGTGATTCTTCAGAAGTATAAGCAACCATTGGTTGACTCATCCCTTTCGATCTAAAATTGGGATCCTTCGCATCACGAGCCATAATCAAAGCCATGTAATTGCTCATTGATCCTCCTGTTGGAAAAGTACCATTGCTGTTAGAACCGTATCCAATTAAATTACAAGATTGTCTGATAATTTCCTGCTCAATGCCAACTTGAGGGCCAGCAACTTTATACGTATACATGCTGTTATTTAGCATAACAGCCAATAAATCACCCAAAACAGCTTTCCCTTGTCTACCACCAAAAAGTTGGTTAAAAAACAAGTTAGTGGCGGTTTTTGGAGTAGAAACAATCACTTCTTTTAATACAGCTTTAAATTCTTCATCTACCATAGCAGATGAATTCAAAGAAAGATCTATTGAATCATACAATTTATCAGAATCTATTCGATCAGCTACTGGATGCTGCTCTTCTTCATTCATTAAGACTTCAACTAGTTCATTAAATAGAACTAAATCACTACTAATATCAGGCATGTATTTTTATTGTTTTAAGTTCTCGATTCCCATACAGGTATCATAAGACATTTCCTTGCGTACAAATGTTTTTGAATTCTCATCAAATAATTGACAATTTCGAATTGGCTTTGCATACAAATGAAGAGAAATACTTCTTTCGTTATTTATATTTTCTAAACGATGACATCCCATAAAATCGATCATATAAGTGATGTCACCAGTTTTTGCAATGGATGATTTAACCGTCTTGAGTTCACCAGCTTCATCCATTTTGTAAATTGTTTCTTTAAACTCTCCTTGAATAATTTTCACCCAACATTCTTCACCACCATGGTCATGAATCGGTGTCATTTGTCCTTTCTCCCAGCAAAGTAAAATTAATTCAAATTTTTCGTTTTCAACAATACAATTTCTTGTATAGCATTCATCTGACCACGAGTAAAAGGGCTCAAAATCGCTAATTGAAAGATTAAATGATTGTATTATGTGGGCATACTCCGTCCTCTCTCCCTCTGAAAGGGCTGCGACTAATTCATCTGTAGACTGAATTATTGTGTGATTTTGTTCGGTAGAATTCAAAATGGGTTTTGTTTTTCTGTTCATATAATGTACCGACCCAAGGTCAATCCCTAAATCCAACTAATTAGTTCGGCAAAGTTTACCTAACCAATCAACACCACAAAGGTATTGATTTTTATATTTTTATAAATGCTTTTCAAGCAGTTATAAATTAATAAAATGATTTATCTCGTTTTTTTTTATCATTTTGTACTGTCTTATAAACCCATTGTGAACTAATTTTAAAGGTTACATACCTTAACCAAATCACTAGCAAATCAAAAATTTCATTTACTATGATAGATCAAGATTTTATAATCAAAATTGGTGTTTTAGCCTTATACGTAGGAGTTTTATTCCTCATTGGAATTTTTGCTTCGCGAAGAATAAAAGGCATGAGCGATTATTATGTTGGCGGAAAAAAGATGGGTTTTTGGGCAGTTGCCTTTTCGGCAAGAGCTACAGGCGAATCGGGTTGGTTATTGATTGGACTTACTGGTATGGGAGCCATGGCCGGATTTTCCAGTTATTGGGTCGTCATTGGAGAACTGCTTGGTGTCATTATTTCATGGCAATTCATGGCAAAACGATTCAAAAAAAGATCCGATAGTTATGGATCTATTACCATTCCCGATTATCTTCAAAGTCACTTTAAATCAACAACAAACAACCTTCGAATTATAGCCGCATCGATACTGGTTGTTTTCATCGTTATTTATGTCGCTTCACAAATCGACGTAACAGGTGTCGCTTTTGAATCAATGCTAGGAATTGACTATAGACTAGGCGCATTAATCGGATTTTTTATTGTTCTCTCGTACATCTTTGTAGGAGGCTTTGTCGCAGCAGTTTGGTCAGACCTATTTCAAGGCTTACTCATGTTTCTAGGTCTCGTCTTACTGCCTATCGTTGTTTGGTTCTCAATGGATCATGGTGCGGGAGTTGCAGAAGGACTTAATGCCATTGACCCAACCTTAACGCAAGTCATGGGACGAAGCACTGACCCGTGGCTGAACCTTTTTACCATATTGGGATTCTCAATGATTGGTCTTGGTTTTCTTGGATCACCTCAGGTATATGTTCGGTTTATGTCGATTAAAGATGAAAAAGAGATTGATAAAGGAAAATGGGTTGCAGCAGTCTTTACCTTACTAACCGACGCCGCAGCAGTAACTATTGGAATCTTAGCCCGAATCTATTTTACAAAAAGCGGAGACGATCCAGAAGCAATTTTAGGGAACAATGGCGAAGATGTATTAAGCATGATTACCGAAAGCTTCTTGCCTACCTTATTGGTTGCTGTTTTTATTGCCATTGTTTTATCCGCAATAATGTCTACTATCGATTCTCTATTAATATTAGCGTCCAGTGCGATTACCCGAGATTTTTACCAAAAAATATTTAGACCTCAGATAAAAGACAAAGACCTCACTAAAATTTCTAGAATTGCCACTATTATTATGGCATTTACTGCCTTGCTCATTGCCATGATCATGGATTACGTATCTCCGGATAGACAAATATTCTGGGTCATTATTTTTGGTTGGTCAGGAATTGCAGCAACATTTTGTCCAGTAATAATTCTTTCACTTTTTTGGAAAGGTTATTCGGAGAAAGGAGCCATAGCATCTATGATTACAGGATTTTTGTCGGTTATTCTTTTCAATTTTGTATTTAAAGAAATGCCCGATATTGGAGAATATTTTGTTGCGTTAGACGTGCTCGCCCCATCGTTTGCAATGGCCATGATTATTGGTTTTATTGTTTCAAAAATGTACCCTCCAAGGGCTGAAGCGATAAAAATGATAGAGGAAATTGATGCCAAATGAGATGAATCATGGCCTTGATCGTTAATCTACCTGACTCTTGTCGCACTAATAAATGCGTACAATAAAGGTATAATTGATATGGGTTTGTTGCTCAATATTTCGTTCTTATTATCAAATATTTAGTAAGTGTTTATCATGTCTGAGAATTTATAATCCACGAGAAATGTTGGATATTAAAAACTAACCTCCAGATAATGATTTATCAATCTGATATATAACTTCATTCTTTGATTTTGATTTAATCTTGGTAATCACCATACCAACTAAGATTAGACCAATTGCTATGGATTCATAAAAACTAGGTATTTCTTGCAATAAGATGAATGCAAAAAACAAAGTCAGAAATGGTGTCATCATAGTCAAGCTTGAAACAGTGTCTGAAGATGCAGATTTAATTCCTTTATACCACATATACTGCCCAAGAACTATTATTACAAGTGCATAAATTGCCATAAGAATCCAGAGGTTTGCTTGAAAGGCTTCTTCAAAATGATGAACCCCGTACAACTTTATCGCAATTACGAAAAACCCGATGGCCGAGAAAAAATTTCGAGCGAATAGAAAAGTCCGAAGTGAACAAAACTTTAAAATTTCTTTACTGATTATGATTCCTATTGCCTCTACCATTGCGGCTATTAATACAATGTAATCACCATTTCGAAACATATACATTTCTTTAATGAATACAATCACCAAAACACCCGCTCCAATTATACTCAACCCTATTACTTCATTTTTGCTTAATGCATTCTTATAAATCACCCAGGCAAGTCCTGCAAATAAGATACTCTCAAAGCGCGATAACATGACAACATTTGTTACTGTGGTATTCTCAAGCGCAGTGTAGATTAAACCAGGATAAAGCGCTGCAATAACAATGCCCACAGACAGGATTAGGTTCTGTTTTATACTAAAAGACTTTAGTTCTCTAAGAATTCCTTTCGCACCGAAAGAAATTAATACTACAACTCCAGCGCAAAAATTTGCTATAAATAATAGATTGCAAAAAGAAATAGCGTTTCCCAATTCCCCTCCTCTCTCACTCAACAATTTTACAACCGGACTGGCAAGGGCAAAACAAACTAGCGCAATAATTATTGGGAAAGTACTTTTCTTTAACATTGGAAATGCTTCTAATTAATTCGGATAATGAAATTAAATAACTAGTATAAAGGAAGGGTTTCTTTTAGGATGACAATCAACATCAACATCAACAAGAGCTGTCTCTTATACACATCTGACGCTGCCGACGATCTACTCTGTGTAG
>CAJXRL010000083.1 GCA_913059105.1 uncultured Flavobacteriales bacterium | reverse complement strand
CTACACAGAGTAGATCGTCGGCAGCGTCAGATGTGTATAAGAGACAGCTTAGAAGGTAGTGGCAGTATGCAAATTGCAAACTTAGATAACCTAAAAGGAGTATATTTACTTCAGATTAAAGGATCTGAGAATCAAATTAACCAAACAATTAAGTTTTAGACCCCATACATTTTTTACATTACTATGAAGAAATTACTATTTACATTTTTCGCAATGTTCATGTTGACATTTGTATCAAATGCACAACCACCAGATCCAGGTGATGGTGAAAACCCGGGATGTTTCCCACCACCGTGCGTTCCTATTGATGGAGGTTTAAGCTGGCTGTTGATAGCAGGGACTGTTTATGGGGGCAAGAAACTATACACAGCTAACGCAGACAAACAAGAAGAACTATAAAACATTAAAAAGTTGACGGAAGTCAACTTTTTTTTTGGACATTTTTTAACAAATGAAAAAAATCCTGTGGCTAATATTTTTAGTATTGCTAGCTGTATTAAGTTACTACAGAGAAGTGCTTTTCATAAGCATCAATGCGGTTATTGCAGGAAGCGATGTATTTTATGCAAAAACAACTAAGGTTGATTTCTTTTTGGGTAAAAGCCCTCAAACTTTAGTGAATTACAAATACATTATGACAATTGGATTTACTGCACTTTTTGCAGTGTTTACGACAATTGGTCTTCGGCTGTCTTTCAAAAATAAACTACCTTTTTATTTTGCAATTATTATTTATGGAATATGCGCTATTATTGCTATGTTAGTTCTAATCTATTCAGCAACGACTAATAGCTTCGACAATGTATACTCCTTTCTTCGGTTAATTATAGAATACCTCCATAACCTTTTAATCTATCTCATAATTAGCGCTTCATTTTTAGGTTATTCCTATTCAAAAAAGCAGCGACTGGCTTGAATTCTTAACCTTGAATAGTGACTTTACTTTTTATCACACGATTAAAGCATATCTTATTTTGCTTGCTTAATTTTAAACCTGAAACACACACTTATCGCTATGATTAAAGACAAACTGATTGCAGATCTCATAACTGACGAAAAAGACAGACAAACAAGAGGAATTGAACTAATCGCATCAGAGAATTACGTTAGTGATTCTGTAATGAACGCTATGGGGTCTGTGCTTACAAACAAGTACGCAGAAGGCTTACCAGGTAAAAGATATTATGGTGGGTGTGAAGTTGTAGATGAAGTAGAAAATATAGCTATTGATAGACTAAAGCAGTTATTTAACGCAGAGTGGGCTAATGTTCAACCTCATTCGGGTGCACAAGCAAATGCTGCAGTAATGCTAGCTTGTTTAAACCCGGGTGATAAAATCCTTGGATTTGACTTATCTCACGGTGGGCATTTAACCCACGGTTCTCCAGTTAATTTTTCAGGAAAATTATATGATCCTCATTTTTACGGAGTAGAAAAGGAAACAGGTACTATTGATTACGACAAAGTTGAAGCAAAAGCAATTGAAGTAAAACCCAAAATGATTATTTGTGGAGCTTCTTCTTATGTAAGAGATTGGGATTTTAAACGTTTTAGAGCAATTGCGGACAAAGTCGGAGCTCTTTTATTGGCAGATATATCACATCCTGCAGGGTTAATTGCAAAAGGCATTATGAATGATCCTTTACCACATTGCCATGTTGTTACCTCTACAACACACAAAACCCTGCGAGGACCTCGAGGTGGCATTATAATGATGGGTAAAGACTTTGAGAATCCTTTTGGATTAAAGAACCCTAAAGGCGAATTGAGAATGATGTCAGCTTTGTTAGATTCTGGAGTATTTCCGGGAACACAAGGTGGGCCTTTAGAACATGTTATTGCAGCTAAAGCGGTGGCATTTGGAGAAGCCTTAGAAGATTCTTTTATGGATTACATGCTGAAAGTTGCGGAAAACGCGAAAGTAATGGCAAGCGAATTGGTAGCGCGAGGTTACGACCTTATTTCCAGAGGAACAGAAAATCATTGTATTCTAATTGATTTAAGAAACAAGGGAATAAGCGGAAAGAAGGCGGAAAGGCTGTTAGGATTATGTGACATTACGGTAAACAAAAACATGGTCCCATTTGATGACAAATCTCCTTTTATTACTTCAGGAATAAGAATCGGGACACCTGCAATAACCACAAGGGGCATTGGAATAGAAATTATCCCTACAATCGTTGAATTAATTGATCAGGCGCTTACTTTAGATGAGGCAACGGAAGAGTTTGCAACAATAAGAGGAAAAGTTAATGAATTAATGAGCCCGTATCCTTTATTTAAAGAGTCATAATTCGATGAAAGACATCTTAGCAAGTTTAAAACAAAATAAAAAGGCAGTTTTATTTGTCCTTTCGATGCTAGGAATTTATTTTGGACTGCAATTCGCATATGATTATGGAATTAGCCCAAACACAGAAGTTGATTCAAAATTGATTGGTTTAATTATTTCGCAAGCAGAAAGTATACTTCAGTTTTCTGGATACGAATTATTATCTCCAAACCCGATTTATACCGGTCATATGGGAATAGAAGACACTTCTGGCGTTGTAATTGGTAACCCCTGTGACGGTTTAAGCTTATTTATATTATTTACTTCCTTTCTGGTTGTATTTAGTGGCAAATGGTGGTTCAAAATCATTTACATCCTTTTAGGAATAGGATTAATTCATTTTCTCAATGTTTTAAGAGTAGTGGCTTTAGCCTTAATAGTAAAGTATTCCCCAGAGTCTTTAGACTTTCATCACTCCTATACTTTTACGCTTTTCATCTATTCTATCATCTTTTTGGTGTGGATGATTCGCATTAAGATATACAGTAGATGGAAGGTTTGACAAAGAAATCTGATTAATAAAAAACATTAAACTGCACTTAATAATTGAGCAGCTAATAAACATAAATGAAAAAGGGGCGCTAATTAGCGCCCCTTTTTCATTGTTATATAATACTCGTTAATTAAATATCAACGTTCGCATATTTTGCGTTCTTCTCAATAAAGGCCCTTCTTGGTGGAACTTCGTCTCCCATTAACATAGAAAAAGTTCTATCTGCCTCTACAGCACTCTCTACTTTAATCTGACGTAAAGTTCTGGTTCCGGGATCCATAGTTGTACTCCACAATTGCTCGGCATTCATTTCACCTAAACCTTTATATCGTTGTACACTAACACTCGATTCTTTTCCTGCACCTTTGAATTCAGCAACGGCTAAATCTCGAGATTCATCATCCCAACAATACTTCGATTTAGTTCCTTTTTTCACTTGATATAAAGGTGGAGTTGCAATGTAAATATTTCCACCTTCAACTAACTCTTTCATGTGACGGAAAAAGAAAGTTAAAATCAATGTTTCAATGTGACTACCATCAACATCAGCATCACACATAATAATAACCTTATGATATCTCAATTTAGAAACATCTAATGCTTTTGAGTCTTCCTCAGTACCCACCCTCACTCCTAAAGCAGTATAGATGTTCTTAATCTCTTCGTTCTCAAAAATTCTATGGTGCATTGCCTTCTCAACATTCAAGATCTTACCTCGTAAAGGCATAATTGCTTGGAATTTTCGGTCTCTTCCTTGCTTGGCTGTTCCACCTGCAGAATCTCCCTCAACTAAGTAAATCTCACAAAGAGAAGGGTCTTTTTCAGAACAATCAGCTAGCTTACCAGGTAAACCGGAGCCGCTCATTACATTCTTCCGTTGAACCATTTCACGAGCTTTCTGAGCTGCATGTCTGGCTTGAGCCGCAAGAATTACTTTCTGAACAATAATTTTTGCGTCATCAGGATGTTCTTCTAAATAGTCCGAAAGCATCTCAGAAACTGCTTGAGAAACCGAAGCTGAAACTTCTCGGTTACCTAATTTAGTTTTTGTCTGACCTTCAAACTGTGGTTCTTGTACTTTTACCGAGATAATAGCAGTTAAGCCCTCTCTAAAATCATCTCCAGCGATTTCAAATTTTAACTTTGAAAGCATACCAGATTCATCTGCATACTTTTTAAGTGTATGAGTTAACCCTCGACGAAAACCTGACAAGTGAGTTCCACCTTCATGGGTATTAATATTGTTTACATAGGAATGCAGGTTTTCAGCATAAGAGGTATTGTAAATCATAGCAACCTCAACAGGCACTCCATTCTTTTCCCCTTCAAAGGAAATTGCATTTTTCATTAAAGGCTCACGGTTACCATCTAAATATTTGATAAATTCCTTAAGCCCTTCTACTGAATGAAATGTTTCACCCTCAAACTCGCCGTCCTCTTTTGTAGCGCGTCTGTCAACTAAATGAATAGTAATCCCTTTATTTAAATAAGCTAGTTCACGTAAACGACTAGCTAAAGTATCATAATTGTACTCTAAGACCAGTGTAAAAATTGTTGAATCTGGCTTAAAAGTTACCGTTGTACCTCGTTTGTCAGTTACACCAACCTCCTTTACTGGATACAATGCTTTACCACGAGAATATTCTTGCTCATACACCTTCCCATCTCTAAATACGGTAGCTTTTAAGTGTTCTGAAAGAGCATTCACACAACTTACACCAACACCATGCAATCCACCAGAAACTTTGTAAGAATCCTTATCGAATTTACCCCCAGCACCAATTTTGGTCATTACAACCTCAAGCGCCGAAACACCTTCTTTCTTGTGAATATCTACAGGAATACCTCGACCATCATCTTCAGTTGTAATTGAATTATCCTCATTAATTATTACAGTAATGTTATTACAATGCCCAGCAAGCGCTTCATCGATAGAATTATCTACGACTTCATATACCAAATGGTGCAAACCCCTTGTACCAACATCACCAATATACATTGATGGACGCATACGGACATGCTCCATACCTTCCAATGCTTGGATACTATCGGCTGAATAATTGTGCTTATTAAATTCCTCTTTCTTCTCGCTCATATTATTTATAAATAACCTGTTTAACAAAGATACAGAAAGCCCCCTTTTAGAACAATAAAAGCCGCTAAAATTAGCAGCTTTTATCAACATATAATCAACAATTTATTTACTTATTATCAATAAGTTACAAACTTTAAAATGCATAAGTCAACCCACCCCAAACATTAAAGCCTTGAGTTGGATAATCTTTGTATTTTTCGAAGTTAATTCCACCAATATTATTGAACTGCACAAAAGCTGATAATCGTTTTGTATATCGATATTCAACATTCAAATTAGCATCAAAAATTGACTTCAATTTCACTACTTTATAATCAACAACATTGCCGGATAAATCCAAGTTAGCATCCCCTCTAGCGAATTGCTCTCCCCAAAAGATTAAATCAGTTTTCACAATGATTTTGTTCTTCAAGTTGTACTCTCCAGAAATGGACGCTTTAACGTCTGGACAATGCCATGCCTCATCTTGATTTGTTGTTTCAAAAATGAAATAATTCGCTTGACCGTAAAGCGTTACCTTTTCATTGATCCTATAAGCTATCTCTCCCTTAAAGTTCAATTCGTCAATTTCATCATACACTGCATGATATTCTTTAGTAAGTGCTCTGTTGGTGTCCACCATCTGTACAAACAAATAATCGTCAGAAGTTCGTTTAAACGCTCCACTCACATTGAAAGAAAGCTTTTTACTTAACGTTCCTCTTAATCCTCCATAAAGGTTGAACTTCTCATTAGTGTTCCTCAACTCTATATTATTGGCAACAAACAAATTTTCCTTCGTAATTGAGGCGTAATTCACTCTTCTTTTTTCTCCGTTTACACCAATATATGGAACCAAAATATCATCAATTACATTGTACTTCACCTCAGCAATTGGGTAAAAATGAAAATCTGCCTCCGTATCTGCATCTATATAGATTCCTAAACCTGCATTAATTCTAAACTTTTCTCCAATTGTACTTACCTGAGGTTTTAATCCAACGATGGTACTGTTTTTATTGAACTGATATTGGTTGAAGTCTATAATTACATCCAAATTATACAATTCAGAATTTTTGAATTGACTAAAATTAGCGTTTAAAACTACGTTGCTCTCTTGATGATCCATTGCGTTGGTCGTCAGTTCATATTTAATATCTCCTGAATGTCTCAAATTGAAAGAATCTTGCTTGGTTGTTTTCAATGCAACTTGAGCTGATATTCTGTTATAAAATTGCTCTAAGCCTGCTTCAAGAAGCTCCACCCGATTATTGGGGTTATTCAGGTTATAGTAGCCATAATAATTAAAATCTTGACGATCAAACGAAACATTTGAACTCAACGTATTTCGTTTCCAAAATCGCTTTCCAAATAACTCTACATGCAAATCTTGATTATTAATCCCGTCAATTTTATTTACTTCTCCCATATTATAGTAACGAGCATACCCGCCAATACTATACTCCTTCGACCTTGAGTTGTTATAATATACTTCCCCAAACGGAATTATGGCATTACCCACCCCTAACCTAGCATAACCATTGTAAAGTTTCACCAAAGGCTCTCCCTTAATTTTTGCAGGCTGAATAGGTTCAACTTGGAAACTAACAGGTAGTTGCTTATTGATAAATGTATATGTCAAATCCAACTCAATCTTCAGATCATCATCAATTTCCGGATCGAAACTAATTTTATTTGCATTTATTAAAATAGGTTCGTACTCCTTGACTACTTTAAATGTATCTGTCGAAAGTGCAGTTTGCGCTACACTTGTATTAGCTATTAAGCCAATCAACGCCGTTGTAAAAAATCTATTTTTCATCGTTCACCTCCTCTACTTTAACTGGTTTATTTGTCACCGAATCTGGCTCAAAGAGTTTGCTTTCATTCTCATTACCCGTTGAGAATTCAATTTCTAATGGAGCCTCTTTTCCTTGCTTTTCTTTTTCTTCCGATTCATTGAGAATTCGCAACTTCTCTCTCGCAATTTCTACCAATTCTGCATTGTCCGCATTGTCAATTACACTTTGGTAGGTAACTCGGGCATTATATAAATCTTCGCCCATTATAAAGTTATCTGCAAGCAGAATGAATCCTTTTGCAATCCAGTACGGAAAAGAAGGAACTTGATCAACTAAACGGTAAATGGCAGTATCACTTTTCCCATTTTCTCCTTTCAAATAATAAGCCTTCGCCAATAAATATTTTGCCTCAGCACCTGTTTTGTTTTTAGCTTTTGATAAAGTATCTAAATGCATAATTGCTTTGTCGTACAATTCTTTTTCAAGGGCGGTTTTAGACAGCGTCAATTTCGCTTGTTGCCATAAGTTTTCATCCATTAACCCTTCTTCATTCAATACCGAATTTGCATAACCTGAGGCTTTTTCGAAATCTTCTTTTTCGAAATACAATTGCATCAAGTTAATAACAGCGTAACGTACATTCTCTTTTCTATTAGCAGACTTCTCTAGGCCCTGGTACGCGATGATTGCTTCATCGTTTTTACCCAATTTTCTATAAATTCCACCTAATGCTAATAGCGATTTCTCTGTAAATTTATTTTGGGAATTTGCAACTACCACTTCGTAATCTTTCGCTGCTTCTTCGTAAAACTTTGCTTTCAATTCACAATCTGCTCTGTAATAATGTGCGTTCAGACTAAATAATCCATCCTTATATCGTTTTATGTAATTGGAAAAGTCTCTCACTGCCTTATTGCACTTCCCATCTAGATATGCATTCTCTGCAATAACATAAGTTGTTGAATCCAATTCATTTTTGCTAATATCTGCAAACGGAACTCCGTTTATATAATCTTGAAATGCACTTGCATCTCCTTTGTCAATATATATTTTCTTGATTTTTCCTAAGGCTTGTTTTGCTTCATTTGAGCCAGGATACTTTTTTATTACCTCATCAAAAGCTGTCAAAGCTAAATCATCTTCTTCTCTATTGTAATGAATCAAGCCTGTTTTTAAATACGTCCCTGCCAAGTAATTACTATTTGGAAAATCATTAATCAATTGGTTGTAAAAAGATAACGCTTCCGAATCTCTCCCCAAAATCAATTCTGTTCGTCCTAACTCAAATAAAGCATCATCGTAATAAATTGACTTTTTCTGTTCTTTTAACAGGGTATTTAATTGCTTTGCCTTCTTCTTATAATCACCCAAAACGCCATAAGACACAGCAGACTGAAATAAAGCGTAATCTTCATTATTTACTGAAACGTTAGCCGCCTCCTCGTAATTTTTAATTGCATTGCGATAATCCTTTTGAATAAAGTAACTATCCCCAATTCTAAGATAAGCATCATTTATTAACCCCTGGTTCATACTTTTTGCATTTTCAACAAATTCTTTAAACCAAAAAATAGCTGTACTGTACGTTTTTCGCTCGTAATGAGTATAAGCAATGTTGTAATATCCTTTATCGTAGAAATCTAAACTTCGAGCTCCTGTGCTCGCTAAAAAGTCAGAATAATAGTTATCCGCGTTATCATAATCTCCAAGTCTAAAAAAGCCCTCCGCCATCCAGAATATAGCTGAGGCCTTTAATTTTGGTTCGTAATTATTCTTCAACGAGATTTGAAATTTATCAACTGCTCCTAAATAATCCTTTTCTTGAAACAACTCAACACCTCGATAGTACGCTATTCGTTGCTTTGCTCTTAATAACTTTATATCTTGGCTTTTAATTCTATCAATCGACTTTAACGCTTCTTCGTAATTTTTAGTGGTGTAATAGACACCAACTAAATACTCATAAGCATCATTCAATTTTGGAGATTTTGGATAGGTATTAATGTATTCTTCAAACGCCCCAATTGCGTCGTCATATGGATGATAACTTAATTCATAAGCGATCTTCGCATAATTAAACAACGCATCCTCTGTCACTTCAGGATCCGCTTTAAGATGAGATGCATTCTTGAAAGCTGTTTTCGCAGAACGTTTGTTGTTGCTGTAAACGTTTGACTGCCCTATATAGTAATATGCAGACTGATCTATAGAATCATTCTCTCCTATAGATTTTTGCAATGATTTAATTGCTTGCTCGTAATTCTTAGTCTGAAAGCAAGCGTAACCAAATTGGTAAAAATCATCTTTTGTTCCTTGGTTTCTTTTCAGGTATTCTTCTAAATTTGGCAATGCCTTTTCAAACTCCCCAGTTTTGTAATACGCATCTCCAATCAATTTTCGAATCTCATCTTCTTTTTTTGGAGGAGCCGAATCCAACACTGCCGGAGCATAATCCAATAATTGCTCGTACTTGCCTTGTAAGTAATAAATTTGAGTAAGGTAATAAGGAACAATTGATCCAAATTGAGGGTCGTTTGCCAATCTAGAAAAATTTTCTGAGGCCGTTTGATATTTCCCATCTTGATATGAAATGTGTGCATAATAATACCTCGCCGCAGCTACATACAGATTATCGGTATCCTTTATTTCATAAAACGCCTTAGCTGCTTTGTCAAATTCATCAATTTGAAAGTAAGAATATCCCTTTTTAAAATAGTATTCATCTCTCTCTTTTTGACTTAAATCTAGAGGATCGATTTCCGTCAAATAATCAATTACATCTTCCCACTTCCGCTTTCTAAATTGAAACTTTGCCAAGTTGAAATACGCAGAAACGAGGTGCGGGCTCTCTGGGTGATCTTCAATAAATTTCTTCAACATTGGCTCGGCATTCGCATGAAACATTTCAACTGCGCACAATGCTGCATAATATTCTGCGTCAATTCTTATTTCAGAATGCACATCGCTAATGCTTTCAATAGCCTTTTGAAAATACTGTTGAGCCGGAATGAACTTCTCCTTTTCGTATAAATCCATTGCATTCCTAAAATCAGGATTTGCAGCAGTAAACACCAAGCTTTGTTGCGCCTGTGCGTTAGTGCAGCTGACAATGACAAAAAGGATGAGGCTGAGCCGTTGAAGTATGGTCATAATATTCAATTGTTTTCAAGATATAAATTTCTTCTATTCCACCTGTAGTAGAACTACTAAAGTTAACCGATTAGATTCTGTCTCTTATACACATCTGACGCTG
>CAJXRL010000082.1 GCA_913059105.1 uncultured Flavobacteriales bacterium | reverse complement strand
CTACACAGAGTAGATCGTCGGCAGCGTCAGATGTGTATAAGAGACAGGAGCTGGGCCCGGTTCTGGCATTTTACTTCTATCAACTTGAGCTGATACAGCACCGCACAACAAAAGCATTACAATATTGATATATATCTTTTTCATCTCTTAATTTCTTACAATTATCTAATTAGTTTGCTTGTTGCGCCTTTGGTAAATAATAAAGCACTACTCTATTTTCATCCGTCAAGTATTTTTGAGCTACTTTTCTAATGTCTTCTTTAGTCACTTTCATGAAACGCTTAATTTCAGTGTTTACTAGGTTAGCATCACCAAAATATACATGATAGTTTGCTAAATTTTCAGCCAAACCTTGAATACTTGAATTTCCGCTAATAAAATCATTCTCAACTTGATTTTTCAACTTCTGAAATTCCAAGTCTGAAATTAATTCCTCTTTTACTCTATTCGTCTCAATGTCCATTGCTTCTTCCAATTCCATTGGTTGAACGCCCATATTTGTAATCCCAAACATCAGAGCTAAACCTGGATCCTCAGTTGGCAAAGGAAAAGCACCAACAAATAATGCTTTCTGCTTTTCATCTTTAATTACCTTCTGAAAACGCGAACTCTCACCTTGCGACAACAACTGAGACAACATACTCATCGCATAATAATCATCCGTTCCTTGGCCTGGCATATGATATCCCATAACAACAGCAGGCAATTGGATATTGTCGTAAATGGTATCTCTAACTTCAGCAGTTTTCTTTGGTTCAACAATTGTTGGTCTAGGAATAGCTTTGGTTCCTTTAGGAATAGTTCCAAAATATTCACCTATCCACTTTTTTGCATCATCCATGTTAATATCCCCAGCAATTGAAAGTGTTGCATTATTAGGAACATAGAACGTGTTGTAAAAATCCATAAATTCAGACAACTCTGCTTTGTTAATATACTCCGGAGAGCCACCTGGAGTCCACCTGTATGGATGCTCAACAAATGCATGTCCAAACGTTTCATTTAAAATAGATCCGTAAGGAGTATTCTCATTTCTTTGTTTCAATTCTTCTTTAACAACACCTCTTTGAGTTTCTACACCTTTTTGGTCAATTTTAGCATGTAATAGTCTTTCAGACTCTAACCATAATGCCAGTTTTAATTGATTTGAAGGAAGTATCTCAAAATAATAAGTTCTATCAAAAGACGTGTTAGCATTTAAAATACCCCCATTCCCCTGAACAATCTTGAAGAATTCTCCTCTTTCAATGTTTTCTGAACCTTCAAATAATAAATGTTCAAAAAAGTGTGCGAACCCTGTTCTTGTAGGGTCTTCATTTTTTGAACCTACATGATACAGCACAGAAACTGCTACAATTGGTGTCGATTTATCTTGATGTAAGATAACATGCATTCCATTTTCAAGATCGTATTCGACAAAATCAATCTTATTGGATTGCATTTGAGCGGAACTACTTCCGAAAGCAAATAGCGCACTCATTGCAAGTACAATTCTTCTTTTCATAAAGTTTAATTTTTAGAGATTCGAAATTACAAAAAGAAGAACAACACTTTCATTTTTATACATTGTTGGTAGAATAGAATTATAGATGGAAAATAAATTTGGGTAATGTCCCATTTTTTTCTAACTTCAATGCGTTCAAATAAGCAAATGCTATGAAAAAAATTATTTCTTCGTTCTTAATTTTAACATCTTTAGTTTCATTTTCTCAGGCGACTAGCGGGGGGCCTGACAATTTTGGATACACTTACAAATCTTCTTCTCATCCTGCAGGACCAAACTTTCAATGGTTTGACATTTCTCAAACAGGTATATTAATAACTGGACTTGCAGATGATAATTTCGTTGGGCCATATGCTATTTCTGGATTCCCGTTTTATTCTGGCAACCCATCTAACATATACATTGGTTCGAATGGTTACATTTCATTTGCACCTGCAAATATTGCTTCAACAAATGCTCAATTTCCAATCATCCCCCAAACCTCAGGAGCTAATCATTTTATAGCGCCACTTTTAACAGATTTATCATTTGCAGGAAGCACAAATCCAGCAACTTGTTATCTCTATAATCGAGGCGACACCATATGTATTAGCTTTGAAAAAGTTCCATTCTGGATTAACAATACCAGCCAATTTGGAGGAGAAAATACTTTTCAAATCATTCTTAACAAACGAGATTCTTCCATCACAATCAATTACAAAAAGCAAGTGGGTTTGCCTGACCCTACTTATACAAATAATTTCTTAAGTATAGGAATCGAGAACAGTACTGGAAATGATGGCCTGCAATACTACAGAGGAAATACTTTCCCAACTGATAGCACAAGTATTCGATTTGAATATCCAAAAATTATTCAATCAATTACAGATGTTGCTGTTGACTACATTGATAATCCGGGAAATAGTGCTCAGTTTCTGGCGCTAAATAGTGGCTTTACTCCTACAGCCTCAATTAAAAACAATGGAAACCAAAATATTAACTCAAGTATTACAGTAAATACTAGAATTATTAACCCTTCTGGTATTACTGTTTTCGCTTCGACTCGGAGTATTGATTCCTTACAAATTGGTGATGATTCAACAAAATCATTTGGAACTTATAATCCAATTGTTGCAGGTAAATTTATAGTAAGAACTTATGTTACCAGATTGACTGGAGATGCTGCAAGTTCGAATGACACTAGTAATTATTTACTAAAAGTAGTTGATACCACTCAGTCTCCCGTAATTTTGGACTATACCAATGGTGTTAGTGGTTTTGGAATAGGTTGGGCCGGAGGGAACGGTGGTTGCGGTGTTTATATTGAACCGCCATATTACCCCGCTAGAATTGTAGCCTCCAATTTTTTTATCACCACATCAGCGAACCCTCTATCAGGATTCCACAGCATTATATTGGATGATAATGGCAGGCAACCAGGGCAAGGGACTGTCTTAGATTCAAGCTTTATTGCTGCTAATACAATTGCTATAGGAGTATACAATCGAGTGCCAATAACTACACCCATAGTAATAAATAGCGGAGGTATTTATTTATATTGGCTAATGGATGGTCCAAATATTAACTTAAGTAGAAGTTTTGGCAGCCCAGCATCTCAACAGACCTTTGAAATCATTTTTGGTGCTTGGTCAGCATATAGAGATAGGTTAACGCAAGACTTTTTAATGAATATTGAAATTAGCCCATTAACAACTGGGTTAAAAGATATTGAACTTCAAAATATTGGAAATTTATATCCAAATCCAAGC
The DNA here is from genome assembly GCA_913059105.1 of uncultured Flavobacteriales bacterium. GTDB lineage: Bacteria > Bacteroidota > Bacteroidia > Flavobacteriales_E > Vicingaceae > NORP294. The sequence continues at coordinate 6,722 of CAJXRL010000082.1, read as the reverse complement.
AGTAATTCAATTCGAGTAGGATATCAGAAACTAAACAATGAAATAATTGAAGTATTAGATGTAAATGGTAAAAAAGTAAATGCTAAAGTTATACGCTACACTGATTACCTTGAAGTTATCAGAAATAAACAAAAGTCTGGAACTTATTTTTTAAGAATAGGAAAGGAAACAAAAGCCTTTGTTTGGGTAGATTAAAGTTCAAATACTAATCCGTCATAAGCAATATTTACGTTTGAAGGCAATTCCTTCTCAGTTTCAGCATGCTTTCCCATAAGATGACTAACATGAGTTAAATAAGCTTGTTTAGGATTAATTTCTTTAATTAATTCTAGTGCTTCATCTAAATTAAAATGAGAAATATGTTTCTCTTTTCTTAACGCATTTAGGATTAACACATCTAATCCTTCAAGTTTTTTCTTCTCAGTATTATCAATAAAATTGGCATCAGTGACATAAGCGAAATTGCCAATTCTAAAACATTTCACTGGAAGTTTATAATGCATTACGTTTATTGGTAGAAGGTTAATACCTCCTGCAGTAAACACATCATCTTCAATATTATTCAAGTGAATTTTAGGTACGCCAGGGTATTTATTGTCAACAAAAATGTATTCAAATTCTCTTTTTAAAGCTAGCTGAACTCTCTCTGTAGCAAACACTTCCATTTCTTTGCCCTTATTCAAGAAATTGAAAGCTCTTACATCATCCAGACCTGCCACATGATCTTTATGTTCATGTGTAAATACAACAGCATCCAATTTTTTGACTTTTGCCCGAAGCATCTGTTCTCTAAAGTCCGGCCCAGTGTCAATTACAATCGTTGAGTCATCTTTTTCCACTAATATAGAACATCTTCTCCGGTAATCTTTCTCATCAGTCGACTGGCAAACATTACACTCACATCCAATAACAGGAACTCCTTGCGATGTTCCGCTTCCGAGCACTGTAACCTTCATTATTACTTAGTATAAATATTTGACAATACTTCTACAGTCCGGTCTACATCAGCCATCGTATTGAAACGTCCAAAGGAAAAACGAACAGATGGCCGCTCCATCGGAGAGTTAATACCTCTTAGAACATGAGAACCAATATTTGACCCAGAAGAACAGGCGCTTCCTCCTGAAACACTAATCCCTTCAATATCTAAATGGTACAAAAACATTTCATCCACATCAGAATTTGGGAAACAAACATTTAAAACTGTATATAATGAATCTGTAGATTCGGAATCGCCATTAAACTGAATTTCAGCAATTTCTTCTTTCAAACGCCTGATCATGTAAGATTTTAAGGCTTGAATTTCTTTTTGATGTTCCTCTAAGTCGTCATAGGCAAGCTCCAAGGCTTTTGATAATCCGACAATTCCATAGATATTTTCCGTTCCTGCTCTCATATTCCGCTCTTGCGCTCCTCCAGTAATCATAGGTTTTAACTGGGTAGTACTGTCCATGTACAAAAATCCAATTCCCTTAGGACCATGAAATTTATGCGCTGCACAAGTTGCAAAATGAAGATTTAAGTCATTGAAATCGAAATTGTAATGACCCATTGTTTGAACCGTATCGGAATGAAAAAGAGCATCGTATTGTTTGCACAATTCTCCAACTTCCTTTAAAGGCAATTTTGTTGCAATTTCATTGTTTGCATGCATTAAACTAACTAAGGTTTTACCTCCAAGTTGCAGTAACTCTTCCAAATGTTTTAGATCAACTTTGCCTTTATTGCAAACATTGACCAAGCTTAGTTTTATTCCACGATCATCTCTTAACTCCTCAGCAGTATGCAATACTGCATGGTGCTCTAATTCCGATGTAATAATGTGGTCAACGCCTAAATCTTCGACACAACAACGTAAAATCATGTTATCTGCTTCTGTCCCACCAGAAGTAAAAAAGAACTCAGAAGGACTTGCATTAAAAAAAGAAGCCACCTTTTTCCTTGATTTCTCTATAATACTACGAGCTACCCTTCCGTCAGAATGAATAGATGAAGGATTTCCAAAATTTTCGCTAAGCACAGGAATCATTGCTTCCACTACTCTAGGGTCAACCGGTGTCGTTGCTGCGTTATCTAAATAAATGTTCTTCATCTATTCTGGTATTATGCTTTAATAATTTCTTTAATATCCGAAATAATTTTCATTGAAAGGTGATTAGCTGTTGTTTCAGATTCACTTTCCGAGTAAATTCTAATAATTGGTTCAGTATTAGATTTCCTCAAATGCACCCACTCTTTATCGAATTCAATTTTAACTCCATCAACTGTATTTACAGGCTGTTTCTTATACTTTTCATGAATCTTGCTTAAAATATCATCTACATCTATTTCAGGTGTTAACTCAATCTTATTTTTTGAAATAAAGTACGAATTGTAAGTAGCACGCAGTTCAGAACAAGCTTTTTTTGTTTTGCCATTAAAGGTAGCCAAATGTGATAAGAATAACCCAATCCCTACAAGAGCATCTCTGCCATAGTGAGAAGCCGGATAGATAACTCCACCATTTCCTTCTCCTCCGATAACCGCATTCTCTTCTTTCATTTTGTCAACAACATTAACCTCACCTACAGAAGATGCAAAGTGCTCACAATTATAACTTTCTGTTACATCACGTAAAGCTCTTGTTGAAGAAAGATTGCTCACTGTAGAACCTTTTGTGTGACTTAAAACATAATCAGCAACAGCAACCAAAGTATACTCTTCTCCAAACATTTCTCCATCTTCCGACACCAAAGCTAATCGATCCACATCAGGATCTACCACAATCCCTAAATCCGCATTGTGTTTTATAACAGCCGCAGAAATTTCAGTTAAATTTTCAGGTAAAGGCTCAGGATTATGAGGAAATTGTCCAGTTGGTTCACAATATAATTCAACAATTTCACTTACCCCTAACGCCCTTAACAACATTGGCAAAACAATGCCGCCTGTAGAATTGACACAATCAATAACAACTTTAAAGTTCTTCTTTTTAATGGCTTCTTTGTTCACCAAAGTCAAATCCAATACATGTTCAATGTGTTTGTCAAAATAAGAATCATCTGTAGAATAAGAGCCAAGCTTACCAACTGCTTGATATTTAACAGCTCCACTTTCTGCTATTGCCAATAAATTTGATCCATCCTCTGCAGAAATAAATTCGCCTTTCTCGTTCAGCAACTTTAATGCATTCCACTCTTTAGGATTATGGCTAGCCGTTAAAATAATTCCACCATTTGCATTTTCCATCGTAACAGCAATTTCTACTGTTGGTGTTGTTGATAAGCCGATATCCAAGACGTTGATTCCTAAACCAAGTAAAGTTCCAACCACTAAGTGGTTCAACATCTCACCGCTAATTCTGGCATCTCTACCAATTACAACAGTAAGAGCTTGATTCCCTTCATTCCGATTTTTTAACCATTGCCCGTAAGCAGAAGCAAATTTAACTATATCTTCTGGCGTCAAATTTTCACCTACAGAGCCCCCAATTGTACCTCTAATCCCTGATATTGATTTAATTAATGTCATCTATCGTCTAAATTTGGTACGAAATTAGCCATTTTGGCGTTTATTTATCTTCATTAAACAGTGAGTTATCAATATAATTCCAACTAATTTATCTCACAATAAAGAACCTTTATTCTTGTTAATTTCTTTGTGAATAATAATACTTAACCGACCTTTGCCTAGCTCTTATTTTTATAATCTTTGTTAAGAGTCGATTAGTAGATAGGTATGGAAAATGAACATGATTTTTCTTTTGAAGATGGAATGGATATTACTGCCACAGTGGAGCGATTTGAATCCATGCTGGATGAAAGAACCAATCTTTTTTTCGATGTTGAAGAATTTGAAAACCTTTTAGAATTTTACAACTCGAAAAGCAATTTCAAAAATTCACTTCAGGTTGCAAAAGCTGCTTTGGAGCAACATCCTAGTTCCGCAGCTCTTCTTGTTAATGTTGCTCAATTGTATGCAAGCATCCATAAGCCACAAGAAGCGTTGAAATTTTTGCAAAAATCAGAAGCAATTGAACCCTTCAATTTTGATCTTTTTTATACTAAAGCAGGAATATTTAGTCAGTTACGAAAATCTGAAAAGGCAATTGAAAATTATAAAAAAGCCCTTAGTTTTTCTGAACGTTACGAACGAGAAGACATCCTTTTGCAGTTGGCTTTCGAGTATGAAAACATGGATAAGCACGATGAAGCAATCGAGTTTTTGAAAGAAATTTTGGAAGAAAATACTGAAAATGAAACTGCTTTATATGAACTAGGTTTTTGCTTCGATGTTTCTGAAAGAATGGAAGAAGGTAAAAATTACTTTCAGGCATTTGTAGACAAAACGCCATATTCATACATTGGTTGGTACAACTTAGGAATTACCTATTCTAAATTAGATTTATTTGAAAAAGCCATTGATTGTTATGACTTTGCCATTTTAATAAAAGAAGATTTCTCTTCTGCATATTTTAATAAAGCACATTGCTTAAATCAACAAAAAAAATACGAAGAAGCGTTACTTGTTTTCAATGAAACATTAAAATTTGATACCGAAGACGCTCTTTGTTATCATTATATGGCTGAAAGCTTCGAAAAATTAGAAGAATATAGCAAAGCTATATCATTTTATAAGAAAGCAATATCATTTGATGAATTTTTAGCGGACTCATGGTATGGCATTGCAGCTTGTTATTTCGAAATGGGAAAAGAACTCGATGCTATTTCATATGTGAGAAAGGCTATAAAATTAGATGAATTTAATCCTGAATACTTCTATCTTTTGGGAGAAGTTCAAGCAGAATTAGGCTTTCACAATGAAGCATTTGATGCATTTGAAATAGTTTATGACTTAGATCCTGAAAACGATTCAATTCTTATCGATTTAGCGAATACTTCTAAAGAATTGAACAATTTAGAAGAAGCAATGAACTTTTTTGTTCTAGGCGTTCAAAATCAGCCGAAAAATGGCAAGTTATTGTATAATTTCGTGGCGTTCTTATTGCAGAAAGGAGATATAATAAATGCCATGTTTTACTTAGATGTAGCATTAAAGAATCATTACAAAGAAAAGGATGCACTCTTTGAAGCATACAAAGAGGCAAAATATCATCCACAGGTAATTGACTTGTTGGAGTATTACAAAAAATAACACATGAATTTTAATTTACCACACATACCACATAGAACAACTTCTCCAAGAGAATCTGGTTTAACAATGATGATGGACAAAGGACTAAGCTGGCGTCAAGCTGAAAACTTTGTTGACTGTGCTGCACACCTAACTGACTTAGTTAAATTAGGTTTTGGAACATCTTATGTTACAAATGACTTGGAAAGAAAAATCGAAATATTCCACAAAGCGGGTATGAAGGTGTACTTAGGTGGCACTTTATTTGAAGCTTTCATAATTCGAGGAATGTTTGACGAATTTCGAGATTTGTTGAAGAAGTTAAACCTCAAAACGGTTGAAGTTTCTGATGGATCTATTGAGCTTGATCATGATCTTAAATGCCATTACATTCGTGAATTGAGCAAAGAATTTACTGTTCTTTCTGAAGTTGGTTCTAAAGAAGAAGGAATATTAATTAGTCCTAGTAAATGGATTAATATGATGTCTTCAGAATTAGAAGCAGGTGCTTGGAAGGTTATTGCAGAAGCAAGAGAAAGTGGAAATGTAGGAATTTACAGACCTAATGGAACGGCACATGTCGCATTAGTCAATAAAATAATTGCAAAGGTACCATCTGAAAGCATTCTTTGGGAGGCTCCAAAGAAACCGCAACAAGTGTGGTTCATTAAGCAATTCGGAACCAATGTTAACCTTGGAAACATTGGTCATGATGAAGTGATTCCTTTAGAAACCTTGAGAATTGGATTAAGAGGAGACACATTTCATGACTTTTTACCAGAAGAATTAGCAAAAAAGAGTTTGAAATGAAATTTGTAGAACTTGAAACAAAAACTTTTAAAGCAAAAGTAGAGTCTAATAAAGACACTTGTTTACTTGATGTACGAGAAGAATACGAATTTGAAGATTTAAATTTTGGTGGGCAGAACATTCCAATGGGTGAAGTACTTTCAAATATAGAATCGCTTAAAGATAAAACTGACATTTACTTGATATGTAATTCAGGAAAGCGATCAAAAGCTATTGCCTATCACTTATCTAAAGAATTAGATAGCTGCAACATATACTCTTGTATTGGTGGGGTTCAGGCATACAAAGAACTTTAAAATATTTTCATGAAAAGAACTACTAAAGAAAATGTTCTATTGGCATTTAAAGGAATGGCTATGGGCGCTGTTGAATTGGTGCCGGGAGTCTCTGCCGGAACCATTGCGTTACTTACAGGTATTTATGAAGAGTTTATTGATGCTTTGAAAGCTTTTAGCACAGTGTTTCCAATTTTAAGAAAAGAAGGACTAAAGGGAGCTTGGAATCATGTAAACGGTAACTTTCTATTAGTTCTTTGTGGAGGAATGGCAATTGGAATTGTTGCTCTTATAAAAGTGATTAAATACTTACTAGAGTTTGAACCGATTCCGATTTGGTCTTTCTTTTTTGGGTTAATCATTGTTTCAAGCATATTTGTTGGCAAAACCGTTAAAACCTGGAAAGTACCCCAATTCATAGCTTTGGTGATTGGAACAATTGCAGTCTATTGGATTACCGGTTCTGCTCCTGCAGCCTGTCTCTTATACACATCTGACGCTGCCGACGATCTACTCTGTGTAGAT
>CAJXRL010000081.1 GCA_913059105.1 uncultured Flavobacteriales bacterium | reverse complement strand
ATTTCTGCCTGTCTCGTGGGCTCGGAGATGTGTATAAGAGACAGGTTCTTGGTACTTCTTCTTGATTTCATCTTCTAATTGATGTGCTAGAATGTCCTGCACATCAACGGATTCTCCACAATTAGGACAAGAAATTTGAGTGTTATTTTGCATAGTGTTGAGTCCTATATTAAAAACCTTTGATCAAAGAGGAAAGTTACTCAACAAATAAAGCACTGTTTGATACTTGGCCAAAAAAAAATAATTTTGACCGGCTCAATTGATCTTCCATCTTCCCTCTCCTTTTCCAAAACCGATGTTTTTGAAAATAGAATCGGAAATTAATTGTGCTAGGAGTTGATCGTTTTTGTCGTAAAAACTAACCGTGAACTTCACCGGAGAGCCATTGTATCGAAAAAAATGACATGTCTTATATAGTCGATTAAAATCATTAGAAATTAATTGACCAAAACAGTCAGTTTCAGAGAGAGAAAGTCCTTGGCTATTTTTAATTTCAAAAATTGCTTGACCACATTCTAAAAATATGTTGCCTTTTGAGAAGAACGCAATTCGAGTTTCACATTTATCAAAGTCAACATTTATAAAATTGTATTTAACATCACTTTCCATCACCATTTGGGAGGTATTCATCCCTAATCTCATACTGGCTAATTTTAATACTTTCATAATACACAGGTTAATATGAAAGGAAAATTAGGGTATGAGATTCTTTTATCAACGAGTATAACTACCTGTTTTTTGACTTTTTTATATAGGCCTAGCGACGCACTTGATTTTTTAAGACGCCTTAATCATTGAAGCCTAGTTTTTTAGTGAAATTATTGCATTTTGCTACGAAACTAATACAATAGCGAAACGAGATTGGAAGATCAAAATAGTAGTAATCAAAAAGGCTCCAAAATGGAGCCTTTTTTAATGGGTATAACCTTGTTGATTAATTCCTACTTAATTCAAGCATTCTTATGAGAGCCGTCGCAATTCGGTAAATTTTTAGAAAGTCCACAAGTGCAATCATTCAGACCTTGACCCTTCTTAATTCTTTCGATTTTCTTAACAATCCGATTGGTAATGGACGCAGTTAATTTAGGGCCAGAAAAATAGAATAAATACCCCTCCTTAACACCTTGGTCTAGCTTTTCAAATGCCGCTTCAAATTCACTATTGATACTAAACTGATGCTTTAATTCTCTTGGGTATTCCCCCGGTTTCAATGGCTCTCTTGCTGAAAGTTTTGCGAAGCTATCGTTCACTCTAGTCTTCTTTTCAACTTTTTCTTCTACCGGTAATTCTGATTTTGAAGCTACACTTCTTGGTTGTTCTTCAATTGATTCCCCCTCAATAGATTGCTCTTCAATTACTTCTTTCTCCTTTGGTTGTTCATCTCTAGGAAGATTTGTTTTGGCCGCTCCAAACCTCACAATCTTTCTCTTAGCATCTCCAACTATTTCAAAATTCTTTTTCTCCTGTTCCTCTTCCATATCAATTACTTTTCTGCGTTTTGCACCTTGCAAAAATATCCTTTTACAACTGAATAATTTAAAGAGTTTAGCTGGCAATGCAATTAGTGCGTTAGAACAGTTACCTTTTCTGTATCTATTGTAGAGATTTCCACTAAAGAGTCCGATTCAAATAGACTTGGCAACTGAGATAAGGGCGTTCCTAATTCTGCTTTGTAATTTACATAGTCTTGAAAAATCACCCCGCCTACACTACGTTTGTTATATGCCGATCGAAAACGAACTCCTCCTTCATTTACCTGATAATTATATGCCAAATAATCAATCAGATTCGATTCTGCATTTAACCAATAATAATACTCATCATCGAAATCGGTTCCGCCTCCTTCTTGGTCGAACGTAACTTTTACTACTTCGTACGCTATCCCTTTTATAACAGTTGTTCCGGCATACGTTTTGTTCACGGATTTATCTCCCAATTTGTAAGGCAAAGTTGCAAAGTAAATCACTGAATTCAAATTGTCTGAATAGCTTACTTTTTGCTTTTCATTCAACTCTATTGTTGTTCCGTTTTTCCAAACATGTACTTCGTTTTCTTTCAATAAAGTATGAATTGAGTCGCCCTTTTTGTTGATTCCTCTGTATTCATATTCATAAGAATTACTGCTATTTTTGAACCGAAAAGAACTACCTCGGAAAGTAAATTGGAAGTGCCCTGTTTCAAATAACTGCGCCCCATGAGCTTGAATGGATGCCTGAACAATAGAATCTGCTTTTGAAAGTAGCTCCACCTCGTTTTTCTCTTGTGTTTCTGTCATTGGAGTAGAATTTGTACAGGCCATTAATGAGAGCAAGCAAGCCAAGAGAATACTATTAATTATTTTATTCATGGATATAAATTATTTGATTTACAATAGCTTAGATGAAGTTGTTATTCTAGAGTATATAATGGCCAGCAAGGGCCCTAATGCCAAAATTATATAAATAAATGGACTGGAAAATACTGAATGTAGGTACCCCACCAACTGAATGGAACAGATGGTTATTCCAAAACCAATACATTTAGAAATAGTTAAAGCAGTTCCTTTTAATTCTCTACTAACTGAATTGGCAATTATACTAGAAAAAAGAGCTGAATCGGCAATAACTACAATTCCCCAAAGCAGCATAAATGGAAAAAATACACCCGGAGAACTGTAAAAAACAAAAGGAAAAATTAGACAACAAATCAATGAAAGACTCAAACTGCCATATGCAAGTTTTGAAGCTCCTTTGTTATGAGCAATTCTCCCAACGACAATACAGCCAATTGCTCCTAAACCAATGATTAAGAACGACCAAAGGGAGACATTGAAGCTTTCAATTACGTGGTATTTAACATATTGATTGAGAAGTATAGGAGTAAATACCCAAAGGGCATACAACTCCCACATGTGACCAAAATAACCGAAACTACCTAGTTTAAATTGCTTGTTGCTAAATAGTTTTGCCGTTTCTTTTAATTGAATACTTTGTGCTTTTTTTCTAAATGGACCATCTTTAATAAATAACATCATAACTCCTCCGGTAATTGCTAAAACTGAGGTTGCGGTAAAAACACCTTTCCAGTTTAATCCAATTCCCATGTATTTAATCAAATGAGGTAAGGCCGTTCCTAGCACCAGCGCAGCAACAATAAAACTTAGGGTTTTACCCAATCCTTTTTCAAAGTAATCGGCAGCAATTTTCATTCCGACCGGGTAAATTCCTGCCAGGAAAAATCCTGTTAGAAAACGAAATAATAATATATAATTGGTGTTACTAAACTCAAATACAATAGAATAATTAAACAATGCGGCTAATAAAGCCGAACCAAAATACAACCATTTTGGCTTCATCCGGTCTGTAATAGAAAATAATGTAAAGACCAATGTCCCAGATATAAAACCTAGTTGCACCAAGGTAGTCAAATGAGCTGTGTAGTATACTGGTAAATTAAAGTGGAAGCACAAATCTTCAACTACAGCATTACTTGCAAACCAAACCGAGATGCAAAAGAACTGCGCTACAACAATAGTGGCCACTATTAAATTAATACGCTTTGTATTTTGTTCCATGTTAACGATTAGAAGTAGTATTCATTAATTCTTGCGCTAAACTCACTCCCCTGTAAACTGCCCCTTCTAAATAACCACCTTGAATTGTAGAGGTTTCCGTTCCTGAGAAATGTAATTTTCCATTGTAATAGCTTTTTTGAAATACAAGGTTCCCATAAACAGTACTTCGTTGAGCATGAATTCCAATGTCTCCAGTAGTGAATTCTTCTTTGCTCCAATCTTTCAATTGAAAATCAACATAGTCATACACTTCACTTCCCAAAAATTGTTCTAAATATGAAAGTATTTTTTCTTTTTGTTCCACAAGCTTTAAAGGCCTTATCTGCTCGTTTGCAAAACCCATAAGGCCAAATTTACCCTCTTCCGCATTTGAATGATCGTATAGCTCTGTAATAACCTCTGAAGAAGCTATAATCATTCCCGACTTATCATTTTCTCTCCAAAAAGCATTGTTGTAGGTTAACCCCACCTTGATTGCATGACTGAACCAACTATGCGTAGAGAGCATAGTGTCTATTAACTTAGTTGGCAGCTTGGGTAGAAATTCAATAGTTGAAGCCAATCTAGGCGGAACCGTTACAATTACCTGTTCAGCTTCAAACTCTCCTTTATTGGTTGTTACCACCACACAATTCCCATGTTCTGCTATTTTTTTAACTACAGTTTCAAGTTCTACATGATCCTTCAATTGTTCATCAAGCACTTCTATTAAGGCAGACGATCCACCTTTAATTCTGTAACTAGGAAATTCGTCAGCGCTGGCTTGAAAAATTTGAGTAGGTGCATTCATATAGGCTTTGTAATAACTCTCGCCTGTATTATACTGCTCAAATTTCCCTAGCTTCATGTGTTCTAACAAATTGAAAATTGTGCTATGATTATAGTGCATCCAGGTAGCCCCTAAATCGACTTCGTTTTGAGTGTTAATTCGTCCTCCTAACCTGTCTCTCGCTTCTAGAATTTTAAAGCTATTCTCTCCAGATAAATTGAACTCAAAACCAGAGGTGAGCCCAGAAAGCCCACCTCCAATAATGATGTATTTGTATTTTTTCCTTTGCATTTGTGTAAAACATTCCTACTGTCACTTTACAAAGTTGCAGTTTCTAATTCGTCTACAAGGTCTTCTGAATGACTTAATTCCCAATCGCCCCTCACCATTCTAGTTACATAGCAATTATCCGCTTCTGCAATCAGTTCTTTTCGTTGTTCTTCAGTAATATCTCCTTCAATTTTAATTTTTGAATGAACTTTTGTTTTCAATGTGCCATCCTGATTTCGAACTACTCTTTGAGAAAGCTGAGCATCAACATCTCCTATTTCCCAACCTTTTCTGCGAGAAACGTTTCTGACAGTAGCAACTTTACACATTGATATCGCAGCTAAAATTAAATCTACAGGTGAAAATCCTAAATCAGTTCCTTTTGAATTGACTGGCTCATCACCTACTATAGAATGACGGCCGTTACTAATTATTGATTGATATCCTGTTGGAATGTTTTTGATGTTTATTTCTGTTGGCATATTAGTTTGTTTTTATGATTGATAATTTATTACGCCGCGAAGTTTCTCCCAAAGTAGAGCTTTCAGTTTGTCTTGATTTCCCGATGGCTTGCAGAAATTTCCCGAACCCCAAAAAGACGTGTGAATGGCCTTTGATTCATGAGTTACTGTTATTCATGTTGTATTTTGACTGCTGTTTCATTAAATAAACAGCGATTTTCTGACACAATTTTTATTAAAATATACCAATCGGTATATTTTATGTAAGTTTGCACCATGGTATCAAAAGCAGAACGAACAAGAAAACTTATCATAGAAAAATCTGCTCCAATCTTCAATCAGTTGGGGTATGGAGATACTAGTTTAAGCACCATCTGTAAATCCACAGGGCTTACCAAAGGCGCTGTCTACGGCAACTTTAAAGATAAAAATGAACTAGCATTAGAAGCATTCAATTTTATTTTACACAAGAGCATATTTCCGTTAGTAGATCAAATCAACTCTGTGAATTCACCTAAAATTAAACTAATTATTGTTTTCGATTATTATCGCAAATATTATAAGCGAACATTAGAATTGGGCGGCTGCCCTATTTTAAATGTGGGAATGGACACAACGCACCAGAACCCCGAATTAAGAAAGCGAGTTAGCGAAATTATCGCTAAACTAATTTTTGGGATTGAAAACATCATTATTGGTGGTCAAAAATCGGAGGATTTTAAATCAAGTTTGGAGGCTAACCGATATGCAAAGCGCATTTATTCTATGATTGAGGGAAGTATTTTTACTGCTCTAATGCAAAAAGATGAAGCCCATATAACAGAAATGATGGACTACCTTGACAATATGGTACAAACAGAATTATACAAGTAAAAAAATTTAACTAAAAATATACCAATTGGTATTAAGTATGAAAACAATCGAATTAATATTAAGCTATTACATAAAGTTTATTGCCCTCTTTTCTTCTCAAAAGGCAGCGGAAGTAACGTTCAAACTATTTCAGAAAACACAACCTAGAAAAATGTTGGCTGACGAAGTCGAATTTTATGCAACTACGGAACATTACACCATTCCAAGCAGCATTGAACCAATTGAAATATACACTAAAGGAGATAAAAAAGGGGAAGTAATTTTTATGTTACACGGTTGGAATTCAAACTTAGCTAGATTAGGGAGGTTTGTTGAGATATTGGCCGATGAAGGCTTTTATTGCGTGCTTTTCGATATGCCGGGGCATGGAAGATCGAGCTTATCTAGCACCAATTTGAAAATGAACAGTATTGTTTTTGAAGCAGTATTGGAAAACATTAATCCACAAAAGGAATTTTCAGTTTTAACCCATTCCTTTGGTTCTATGGTGGCGAGTTATACGCTAGCCAGAAATAACCATAACATCAATCAGTTGTTTTTTCTGACAACTTTAAACCAATTTGAACCCTTTTTTAAAGAGTTAAAAAGTAGGTTGCGGTTGAGCGAGAATCTGTTGAAACGAATTATCGATATGGGCGGAGATTTATTAGAAGAACCAGTTACTGACCTAATTGTAAAAGAAAAAGTAAAGAAATTGAATTATAAAAGTATAAGCGTATTCCACGACAAGTTTGACAAAATATTGCCACACTCCTACTCTGAGTTGTTGGTTTCTGAAGTGCCCAATGCAAAACTGTTCAGTTACGAGAAAATTGGGCATTCTAAAATGTTGCAAAACAAACAACTTTTAGCCGACTTTGAGAAATTAGTTAAGGAAAAGCGCCCAGTTCAAATGCTTCAAGGCGCTTTGATTTAACGGACTTTAGTTTTACATTTTTAATTTCGAATTGCATTTAACTCGATAGTAATTTGCTGCAACTTTTCTTTTGTTAGTGGTTCAAATTCAAATTCATGACTTTCTTTATTGTGACTTGTTTGATAATAAGAAACATAGTTCTTTTTATCTTCAGTTTTAAAGGCCAACACACTTACCAGTTCTTTATTTGGCAATTGAGGAAAGATGTAATTACCTTGTTTAATGTAGGTTGGAGAGACTATTCCACGAACTGAGTGTAGAATTAAAGAACAGTTGATTCCTTTGTCTCTCTCAAATACATTGAAAGAACTTTTTCCATTCTTTGCAAAAGGATAACGATCACAATTAATCCAACCTAAATTAGTTGAATTAAGAATGTATTGGCTTGTTTGACTTCTTAATTGGTCCTCGGTTAGCAGCCCGCCTTCTTCCAAACTTGTAGCAATTTGGTCATTTCGAACCTCGAGTTTCTTGTCAAAATCCTCTTTACTCGCCTCTTTCATTTTACTTCGTTCTCTCCTCAAATTATCGTAATACTCCTGTAAATCTTCACCTCCTAACATTTTAGATTCAAAGTTTTTATTTAAATCTACTCTAATTTCAAACTGTGTTATTAAATACTTATCGTTTTTACGATATGGAACTATCGGTGGTAATTCTGCGGCTGTTTTCTTTAAATATTCGTAAGCAATTACAGGTGCATTTCCAGCGCTGTTAACTTCAGTAGCCGATATTTTACCGTCTGATTGCACCACAAAAGAAATATAAATAAAGCCTTTTAATTCTTTTAAAGACAACTTTGGCAAGCGTAGGTGATCGATTAAATATTCCTTTACATCTTCATCTCTGGTTGCAAACATCTTTTCCATTCTGTCGCTTTCATCGCCAATCCTAATAGAAATAAATTGAATGTCGGATGAGAATGTGTCTTTCGCCGTTGTATGGATATATTCTACTTTTTGGTACTGGATTTCTTGTTCTTTCCAAACAACAATTCCCCGTTCATCTTTATCTCCTAAAAAGGTTTTCATTCCCTCTTTCTTCTCTTCAAAAGGAAATTTTAGCGTTATTGATTTACCTTCAGCGAGCTTCAGTTTAGCACCTTGATACGCTTCTATGTTGACCATGCCTCCTGTCTCAATCAATTGACCATCTTTTGTTTGGGTTGTTAAGTTGGCAAAAACCATATCGCTCAATTTGTAAAACTCTTGCAACTTAAGTTCAACCATTGCTTCTGACTTGGTTTCAAATGCATTGGCAGGAATTTCAATTATTGTTCTTTCGTTACCAGTAATTGTATTTGCTTTAGACGAATTTATTTTAAACGTTTGAAACCCCTTTACAGGAAATTCAGCGAAGTCTGGCAATGACTTTTCTAAAGCTCCATTACTTCTCAAAGCGACTTGCGCCTTCATCTTTTCGCTTCGGCTATCGCTCAGCATGACAAGACTATCCTCTTTTGTCGTTAATCCTTCATCTCGTACTTTTTCTTCATTTCGACTATCGCTCATTATGACAACAGAATCAACTTTTGTCCTTAATCCTTTATCCTTATTCTTAACTCCTTTATCCTTTATCTCGGCTCTTTCATCATTTATCTCCTTCTCCACTTTTTCAACAAGCTCTTCTTTTTCAGAATTATAATAGATACCAAATGCTATCGCCGTCAACAATACGGCCGCTCCAAACCAAGTCCACACTTTTCGCATAAACAAGCTTCGCTTGGCACTTAGCAGGTCATTCTTTAACCCCATTCGCTGCAATCCATCAATTAAGCTTTTCTGCATCTCTAAATTTTGTTTCAGGGAAGCATCCGTTTCTAGTTGTTTTTCAAAATCTGCTTTTTCATTTGCACTCATTTTTCCCAATAAGTAATTTTCTATGATTTCTATTTCTTGCAATTCTTTTCTCATGACAGTTGTTTTAAGCGTTTATGGTTTGTTTTTCAAGGGCTCTTTTTCGAGCTCTTTCCAAACACTTGTACTTTTGATTTTTTGCCACTTTTTCAGACTTTAAATCAACTTGTCTTGCAATTTCTTTCATAGATAAACCCCTATAATAAAAGAGTTGTAAAATCTCTAAGCACTTCTCTCCTATTGACTTTAGTACTTCTTCAACAACTTGGAATTTCTTTTCTTTTTGAGCAATTTCTTCTAGCTCGCTTTCAAATTTTATATTTCCAACTTCTTCGGTACCGTATTTTAACCCTTTCTTTTTCATCTCATCTTTCCACAAGAAACGGGCAACAGAATACACATATGTGCTAATACTTGCTGTCAATTCAAATTCAGGTTGTATCGCTTTTTTATAAAAAATAATAAGTGCTTCTTGAAAAACGTCTTCCGCTTCTACGCTAGTTCCGCCTTTAGATTCAATAAGCTTTTTGACTATAGGAAAGCCTTTATACAACTGAATAAAAGCCTTTTCTCGCTTTCCTGTTCTCAATTGTTGTATGATTCTTTGGTCGTTCATAATACATGCTTTCCTTATTAATGGACAAGTTATGAAAAGGTCACCCTTTTATGAAGCAGAAAGTTAAAAGTTAAAAGCGAAAAACTTATTTTAAGCATCAAATCCACTAAAATTAATATAAGTCAAAACGAAAGATATCTAGAGTTCCATGAAGTCTTTTATCCTAAAAAAACTTTCTTATGTTATTTATTTTGATTTTGATAGCGTGTAGACATTAATTAGTCTAAAAAAGAAAACCAACCTTCAATTTACTATTTTAAATGAATATATTTGAGAGCTATGTTTACTACGCTTTTTTCACGAAAACCTCGCTTCTACGTTTCAAAAAATGAATATTATGAAACAATAGCTACAGAGAATACCAATCTAAAGAATATAGCCACCGACCTAGACTTTATTAAGAATGAAGATTTTAGAACCGATGTGCCTATTCTTTTTAATAGTAAATTAAAACTAAGTTCTACTCATCAAGATATTATTGATTGTTTTGGTTCTCCCGTATACCAATTAGATAAGAGTACTGTCAATCAACATTCTGTTTTATTTTACAAAAAGAAAGTTGGAACATATAAAATACGTTTAGAAATTCATGTTGTCGACAAAAAATTTCTAATCGGCTTCATCACATTTAACCTGTCTCTTATACACATCTCCGAGCCCACGAGACA
>CAJXRL010000080.1 GCA_913059105.1 uncultured Flavobacteriales bacterium | reverse complement strand
ACGTATAACTGTCTATGACTCCATAAAGGTGAATGAGCAAGCCAAGGTTGACAAATCTTCTACAAGAGATACTTTTACCGAGAAACTATCACCAAACTTATCTAATAACAATACTATTAAGCCTTTGGGTGAAATAATTTCATTTGGAAGTATATTCTGGTCTCTGGTTATTTTAATCGGGGCTTATTTTATTATAAAGACATTAGTTACCATCATTGATCGTTTTGCTGAAAAAAATTCAAATTATAGAATTACACTTAAAAGCTTATCTCCGTTTGTCCGCATTATTGGTTGGGTTATTGCCATTATTTGGATAATTGAAGGTGTATTTGAGCTATCGAACGACAAGTTATTTGCCTTTATTGCGTCTGCCGGATTAGTCATCGGTTTTGCTTCACAAGATATTTTGAAGAATATTTTTGGAGGAGTAATGATCCTATTTGACAAACCGTTTCAAGTTGGGGACAAAATAGAAGTAGGAGATATTTATGGCGAAGTAAAAGAAATTGGGCTGCGTTCGACTAGAATTGTTACCAAAGACGATTCACTTGTTTCAGTACCAAATGCAGAAGTAGTGAACAGTGCAGTTTCTAATTCAAATGCCGGCGAGGCAAATTGCCAGGTAGTAGCTGAAATATATTTACCAGTTGACACCGATACTAATGCAGCGAGACTTATCGCAACCGAAGCTGCTCAAATATCCAGATATATATACTTAAACAAGCCCGTTACCGTGCTTTTCTTTAATGAAGTTAAAATGGAAAGAAGTTATTTTAAGATGAGAGTAAAGGCTTATGTTTCTGATATCCGGAATGAATTTGCTTTTAAAAGTGATATGACCGAAGTAATAATGAAAGAATTTTTGAAGCAAGGAGTTTTTAGTAAAAACGATGTTCAATAAGCGCCAAGTCGTAATCAGGTATTCTTTTAAAAGAATTATGCAAGAGCACAATTTCAAAATATGGTTGAACTTGAACACCAATAGGCTGACTTTTGACCAAATTCCGTTGCTAGTTCTTGTTACTTTAATGTTGACATTGTTCAAGAAAAACAACTGGCTCTAAGGCTAAGGGGTTATTAACAATTTTTAGAAATAGTTAATAACTTTTGTTGATAAGGATATCCAAGAGCTTTGAAGAGCCCTTAAAATTCGATCTAAATTTGATAGCATTAGTTATCAATCTATTGTACCCATATGTTTACTAAGATCTTCGGAAAGAAAAAACTCAAAGAAGACAAACTTGCCAACGTTTTCGTAAATTCTATTTTACAAACTGTTGATGAGTGTTTCTCTGACATAGTTGGAATTATAAAAGAGTCGCCTGAGTTTACAAGTACCCCAAACATTGAAGTAAGTAATGATAGTAAATTCTTGCTAATCGTTGTTGCTGCCAATTTAAAAGAAATTCCAAAATACCTAGAAGCGCACCAAGATAACAGAATGATCAACCTTGTTATTACTAAGCTTTGTGGCGTATTTGACGTTGAATTTGATAAATTAGAAGGAACCTTAAGGGAGTATCAGAGTTATTTAAGCAGAGTCAATCATCCGTCAAATAATAATTTATACGCCATGTCGAAGGCTGTGTTTTTTAAATACGACTTAGGGCAGTATCAGGAAGATTACTTTAAAAACATGAATTCTCCGAATCCTCTTTTCTTAAAAAGATTGGACGAGGCAATGAAGTTATTCTTATTTAATTGGGCTGAAGCCAAGGATAGTCATAATATAGTAGAGTAAACACTCTATTCTTCTCTTAACAAATTCGAAGTATTTGCTTGGGCTGTTGGCATAATGAGTAAATCATTAATGTTTACATGAAATGGTCGTGAGACTACAAAATAAATTGCTTCTGCAATGTCTCGCGCTAAAAGTGGCTGATAACCATTGTAAACATCTTTAGCTCTATCCTTATCTCCATCAAAACGTACCGTTGAAAACTCAGTGTCAACTGCGCCAGGACAAACTGCCGAGACTTTTATTTTATGTGGCAACAAATCTAATCGCAGTGCTTTTGTAATTCCTTCTACTGCGTGTTTAGTTGAACAATATACATTCCCTTTGGCATAAACTTCCTTCCCTGCAATAGACCCAATGTTCACAATATGACCAGATTTACGTTCAATCATTATGGGCATAATAGTCTTTGAAACATAAAGCAGACCCTTTATGTTTGTATCAATCATCGTTTCCCAATCCTCAACACTCCCATCTTGAATGTCCGAAAACCCTTTAGCTAAGCCTGCATTATTAAGTAAAACATCAATGTTGCGCCATTTTCCCGTTAAGCTACTAATCGCTTTATTCACTTCTTCTTTGTGACGAACGTCAAAATTCAACGTTACAACATCAGCTGAAAATCTATGAATTAAACTTTCTTTTAATTCTTCCAGTAGCTTCTTTCTTCTTCCAGTAATGATAAGGTTCCATCCGTTTTTGGCATAAAGTTCAGCTGTTGCTTTTCCTATTCCGGCTGTTGCTCCTGTAATTAGAATTGTCTTTTTCATCGTCCGTAAATTTCTGCGTATGTTTTATAAGGTAGTTTTTCCAAGCTCGAAATTATAAAAAGCTGGACACTTTCCTTCACCTCGATCTGTAGTTCTGTTTGCCCTTTTACAATCATAAAATCATCCTGTACTAGGTCCTGAGCATCTGCCTCTGCGCTGCCATTAACGAGGTAAATAGAATGCATTTTTGCTGAATCTAAATTAATTGAATACTCCCCTTCTTTCATAAACTTCTCAACTATTTCAACTCCCTCGCTTTCCATTTGCAAAGGAGAACCCTCACCGCGATAAATTTTAGTTCGAACACCGTTTTCTTCTATTATAGGGAATACCTCGTCCGGATAATCGTCATAACTCGCTGGTTGCAGAGTGCTCGAATTCAAGTTTGGATCAAACCAAATTTGAAACAGATGACCTCCTGCATTAATTTTTTCAGAATGAGAGATCCCGCTTCCAGATCTTATAATCTGAGCTGCACCTTTATCTAACCTTTTCCACTCTTTATGAGCTGTGTCATAATGTTCTATTGAACCTTCTGTTACAAAAGACATAATTTCAAACCCTTGGTGCGGATGTAAACCAATAGTACTTCCGCTGTCAGACCAAGCATGTGCCCAGTAAAAAAGGTTTGAATACGGCTTCAATTCTCCTCCTTCTCTTGGGAAACCAATTGGTTTGTTCTCAAGAATCTCTCCTCCGTTAAACTGTCCAGAACCTTGATGCTCTTTCTTAACTATATGTATCGACATGCATTTTAATTTTTGTGCTAAAAAAAGGGACAGTTGTCCCTTTTTATTTTCAATTTGAAATATTTTCTACTTAATCTTCTAATCCGTAAACCATTTTAACTTCTTCGTAAGATTGTGGCTCAAATCCAGAAATCTTCGCTCCTGGCGTAATAACAATAACTCTGTACGTATGGTCAGAAGCAGCAGCTAGAGTTGGTGAACTCCCTTGTAACGTTACCGTAATCCTCAAATTTACAATTCCAGGAGCATAACTAAATATATAACTAAATATACCATCGGTATATGGAACAGCAGTCCAAACCGTGGCCGTAGGAATCGAGTTATCAGAAGTTTGGTATAACATAACTACCCCGTCTGATACTATTTTACCAGTTATTGCCGGAACATTTATGGAATTAACAATCCCACTTATTGCAGTTGGGTTTGTCCAACTAGCGGAATCAACAAAAAATACACTAGATACTACACTTGAAGTTCCATTGGCTCCATCGTTTCCATTTGTTCCATCATTGCCGTTTGTTCCATCACTGCCGTTTGTTCCATCTTGCCCAGCTGGTCCTATAGCTCCTCCTGGTCCAACTGGTCCTACCGGTCCTGTATCACCATCTTCTGGTGAACACGCCACCAAAAATAAAGTAGCCATAGATAAAATGGAAAGAGTTCTCTTTATCGTAAACATATTTCTTCTTTTTATAATTTCAAGCTCAAATATAAACTTTCTTATTTCTATAACATCTTAGTTGATACGCATATTTCAAAAATTGCATAAAAAAAAGGCGCTATAAATAGCGCCTTTTAAACAATCGTTAAGATTATTAGTCTTCTAAACCATAAACCATATTGACTTCTTCAAAATTAGTTAAATCAACTCCGTCAATTTTTGCTGCAGCTGGAATTGCTACAACTTTATAGTATGTTGTAAAATTTGCTCCAGTAAATCCTGGTGTCAAAAAAGTGATAGTATCTGTTCGGTACGAGAAAGCAAAGTTACCTGCCGGTATTGCTGTCCACACTTTTGAGTTTATCGAATCAGTTGCTTGAAATGCTTGAACTGTGCCTGAATTAACTACACCATTCGTAATCGCTCCATTCATTTTATGCGCCTGACCTTGAGACCAATCTCCTGCTACAACTTCATAATTAGATGACGATACATTTGCATTACCTGCAGCCCCATCATCTCCATCTTCACCTTTACAACCGGTGAATACCATTCCTACCATCGCAATAGCTGCCGCAGCAACTTTAAAACTTTTTAAATTCATCTTGTTATTTTTTTATTATTGAGCCAAATATACGAATATACTATATTGAAATCCAATTTTTGAATTTAATTGTCCTTCTCATTCATTAGCTAGATTGAATGCAAAAAAATAAAAACTATTTAATTAGAAATAACTGTCGGTTAATACATATTAATAAGAAGTATTGGAAACCATAGAATTTCAACAGAACTTTACATTCAGTAAATAACAATCTATGAGTAGAAGAATTAAACTGATTTGGGATTTCTTTGGAGAAGATGCAAAAAAAACGGCTGAGCATCATGCAATTCACTTACAAGAATTCGCGAAAATGAAAGCAATCGAAAATACCGAAGCAGGGACAGAAGAAATCAGCAAGCAAGAACAATTAGCCTATTTAATAGTAGCTGAAGAAAATATGATTGAAGTGAGAGACGCACTGCGTCCAAAACGCGGACAATGGGTAGAACAATAATATGAAACAAGAATTAGCTCTTTCTATTTTAAAATCTGGAAAAAATGTTTTTCTAACCGGTTCTGCTGGAACAGGGAAAACCTACATTCTCAACCAGTACATTAAGTATTTAAAGGAACGGAAAGTTCCGGTCGCTGTTACAGCATCAACTGGCATTGCTTCAACCCATATAAACGGCATGACTATTCATGCATGGGCGGGAATTGGAATTAAGGATAGTTTAACTCAAGCTCAACTTCGAACATTAAAAACTAAAAAGTACCTCGCAAAAAAGTTAGACAAAGTTGAAGTACTCATCATAGATGAAATTTCAATGCTTCATCAACGCCAGCTCGCGTTGGTTGATCAAGTATTAAAATACTTTAAAATGAATCAACTCCCGTTTGGTGGAATTCAAGTGGTTTTCTGTGGCGACTTTTTTCAATTACCTCCTATAGGAAATGATGATGAAACGAGTAGAAGTAAGTTTTGCTTTATGTCACCAGAATGGGTGAACGCAGAACCTAACATCTGTTATTTGACTCAACAATATCGTCAAACAAATGATGAGTTAAATAGTATCTTGAATGAAATTAGGTCAGGTCGCATTTCTGAAATGCGCTATGTAAAACTTCAAGAATCTATTGGTCAAAATATTAAAAGCGAAGTTGCCCCTACTAAACTTTTCACCCACAATTACGACGTAGATAATATCAATAACACTGAACTTAAAAAAATTAATAGCAAATCAAAATTCTTTTCGGCAGAAACAAAAGGCAATGAAAAGCTACTAGAAGGTCTAAAAAAATCTGTTTTAGCTTTAGAAAGTATGGAGCTAAAAATAGGCGCTAAAGTAATGTTTGTTCGAAACATTCCTGAAAAAGGATTAGTTAACGGCAGCTTAGGCGAGATTGTTGATTTCGATAATGATGAAAACCATCCTTTAGTGCGATTAGTAGATGACCGCTTGGTGATTGCGAGTCCTGAGGATTGGAAAATTCAAGATGAAACAGGAAAGGTATTGGCTCAGTTTAACCAAATTCCACTTCGTTTGGCCTGGGCAATTACCATTCACAAAAGCCAAGGAATGACACTAGATGCAGCAGAAATTGATTTGAGCAACACCTTTGAAAAAGGACAAGGCTATGTTGCACTTTCAAGACTTAAAAAATTAGAAAATTTGAAACTTTTAGGCATTAACCAAATGGCCTTGCAAGTTGATGCCTTAGCTTTTAAAGCTGATCGGCGATTTCAAGAGCTTTCAGTAAAAGCAGATCAAGAAAGCAATGTCTTAGAATTGGAAAACGCTGCTCAGAAGTTTATCAAGAAATGTGGAGGAACGACAGACGAAAAGGAAATTCTTAAACAAAAGGGTAAAATAAAAAAGAAGAGCAAAAAAGAAAGTACATATGACCAGACTTATGAACTAGTGAAATTAGGACGAAGCATCAGCGAAATTGCTGAAGAACGAGGCATGGTGGAAGGAACAATTGCGAGTCACATAATTAGATTAAAGAAGGAATACCCTGAAGCAAACCTAAGTTCGTACAGGCCAAAAAAATCTCTTCTAGACTTGGTAGAAATAGCCTATAAAAATAGGCCTAAAAACGAACCATTAAGCACTAAAACAATCTACGACGAACTGAATGGAAAAGTAAATTACACTGACATCAAACTAGCCTTGGCATTTATTATTTAAAGAATTATCTAACAGAAAAATCCTTTAATTGGAGGCTTTTGTTTTAATTTACGATTCATTTATCTTCACTTGGGAGCATTACTCAATAAAAATTCAGTTAAACAGAAAACCAATGGCCTAGGAACTTTTGGAGGAGTCTTTACGCCTTCCATTCTGACCATTCTTGGCGTCATTATGTACTTGCGGTTTGGCTGGGTTGTTGGTCATGTTGGTTTGGCAGGCACCTTGTTCATTGTAACTATGGCAACGGCCATCACTTTTCTAACCAGTCTGTCAATTGCTTCTATTGCTACTGACCAAAAGGTAAAAACCGGAGGCGCATATTACATGATTAGCCGGTCGCTCGGAATTGAGTCTGGCGGTGCCATTGGAATTTCCCTGTATTTTGCCCAAGCCTTTTCTGTTGCCCTCTATACCGTTGGTTTTGCTGAAAGTATAGTTCAAGTTTTTCCGCAGTTTGATGAAAAATTATTGGGAATAATTACCACAATAATAGTAGCCGCCATTGCTTTAGGCTCTGCAAAAGCAGCTATAAAAGCCCAGTATGTTATTATGGTTGGGATTGTAATTTCTTTGGTTTGTTTATTCTTTGGCAGTTCTGTTGAAACGGTAGAAGCTGTCAAATCAACCGAATCTACAGCCGATTCTCCTGGCTTTTGGGTCGTTTTTGCAGTATTTTTCCCTGCTGTAACAGGTATTATGGCAGGTGTAAACATGTCTGGAGATTTAAAGAACCCCAAAAAATCCATACCAAAGGGAACTTTCTTAGCAATTGGAGTTGGCTATCTCATTTACATGAGCTTGCCTTTCATTTTAGATAACAGAGCGCCGGTTGAGGCGTTAATTAACGACCCGTTGATTATGAGAAAAATGTCTCTTTGGGGCGACAGTGTTTTAATTGGTGTTTGGGGAGCAACTCTTTCTAGTGCCATTGGCAGTATGTTAGGAGCTCCTAGAGTTCTCCAAGCGTTGGCAAAAGACAACATTCTCCCCCCTCTTTTAAAATGGACTGGAAAAGGAACTGGAGATGATGATAACCCTAGAAGGGGTACTATATTTACATTGGGCGTTGTCTTAATTACCGTTTGGGTTGCCGATTTGAACCTCATTGCTCCTATTCTTACCATGTTCTTTTTAACAACCTATGGGGTATTAAATGTTGCTGCAGGGATTGAACGATTTTTAGGAAGCCCTTCATTTAGACCAACGTTTAAAGTTCATTGGATTTTTTCCCTTATTGGCGCCGTTGCCTGTTTAGCCGTAATGCTACTCATTAACACTCCTGCCACAATTATAGCCCTACTTTTTGTAGCCCTCATTTTTGTTTGGTTAAAGAAGAGAGAATTAAATTCCTCATGGGGAAATATTGGACGTGGAGTTCGAATGGCGGTTTTAAGAGCTAATATTATGCGTTTGACAGAAGACTTAGAAAGCAAAAATTGGCGACCAAATCCAATTGTTTTGGCAGGTTCTCCTACCAAAAGATGGCACCTCATTGAATTCGCGAATACCTTCACTAACAAGCAAGGAATATTATCTGTTGCAAGTGTTCTTTCAAAAGGTAGTATGAATACAGAACAAATTCAAAGTATGAAATTTCACATACAAGAGTTCATGTCCAAAAAAGGAGTGAATGGCTTAGTGAAAGTAATGCAGGCAAAAGATCGTTTTGAAGGAGCAGTTAATTTAGTAAACGCATATGGATTAGGCACTCTAGTGCCTAATACCGTAATTCTAGGCGAAAGTCAAAGCAAAGAATTTAGAGCCGATTTTTGTCAAATGATTCATCGGTTTTATGAGTTACAACGCAATGTGCTCATTGTTCACAAAGCAAAAGATGGCAACACTTTTGGCAACCGAAAACGAATTGATGTTTGGTGGGGCGGATTAAAAGGGAACGGAGGTTTAATGATGATCTTGTCGTATTTAATGTCAAATAATATTGATTGGAGGCAAGCCAAAGTGCACATAAAAATGGTAGTTGGCTCTGACAATGCCGTACAAAAAGCAAAAGATAACCTTAATGGTATTTTGGAAGAGATAAGAATTAAAGCAGAAACAGATATTATTCCGGCCAATGGCAGGAGTTTTGATGAGATTTTACAACATTCATCGAAACATGCGGACCTAATTTTTATGGGATTGGCAACTCCAGATGAAAATTTCGAAGAATACTACGCAACCGTTCAAAATAGGATAAAGGACTTACCAACTACTGTGCTTGCCCTTGCAGCACAAGAAGTTTCGTTTGGGAATGTGCTTGTTAAAAACAGCCATGAATCTGATAATTAATATTTCATCAGTTTTTTTGAAACTACTTCTCCGTTTTCCAATGTAACTCTCAACAGATAAATACCCTTTGGCTGTTCACTTAAATCAAGCCGACCATTAATTATTGATGTTTTTAGCAATCTTCCATTAATGTCATACACGTGGAGCATTTGATTGGTTTCGAAATTTTCAATAATAAATACTCCTGTTGAAGGGTTTGGATAAATAGTAGGAAATGTTTGGTTATTATTAGCCTCCTGCACGGGTACTGTAGAACAACCAGTTGCACCTGGAGCTCCAAACCACAAATAAGGTAGGTTAGCAAAATTCAACCCAATTATTGGTTGATGGTTAATAGAATACCAATTCGTATCATGTCCAAAATAAACGAAGCTCGTTCGATCAGGTTGAATACTCTCTCCTAAAGTATCCCTTCCAATTAAAAGTGATTTGCCATTTGGATTTGGCAATGTTGACTCAAAACCGACGATGTATTTTCCAGCACTTAACCCATTAATTGTTGCAGGTCCAAAATCAAAAGTTGGCGAAATAATTCGACCTAAATGCGAACTATCGATTAAAGTTGGCACAAAGGAAGAAGCCAATAGTTGACCAACAACAATTCTCTTTGAAACAGAATCTATAGAAGTTTTCCAGATTTTCGGGACAATTTCCGCTCCCAAGTTAGCTGTATCATTTGACACAAAAAACGAACTTGACGAGGGAATATAGCCACTCGTGAGACCTAATCCATTGTTAATTGCAAACAATGTTCCAAATCGATCTCCTTGAGTAGTGCCACCCGTTTGATTTAATACCGTGTCTGAAAACAGTCCAGGTCCCGTTGCAATAGTTGTTGAAGAAACACTTGACTTTAGATAGATTGAATCGGTAATCTCAAAAATAAAGTAAGAACTATCCAATGGCGCTCCGCCATTATTGTAAATAAAAAAATCAGCTTTATAATTTCCTAAATTGCATAGTCTATATCTAGGCAAACTCAATTGAAAATCTATAAGTTCATTTATCAGTAAAGAATCTTGCTGCAATCTTTTACGATGAATAAGTCCTAATCCTGGTCCTCCTTGAATTGGAGGAAAGCTAACATGTGTAACTGTCTCTTATACACA
>CAJXRL010000079.1 GCA_913059105.1 uncultured Flavobacteriales bacterium | reverse complement strand
TTCTGCCTGTCTCGTGGGCTCGGAGATGTGTATAAGAGACAGGGGCGAGGGAGACAAATCACTTAAGTATTGGAACGAAACTCATTGGAAATATTACAGCAGAGAAATGGAAAAGTTCGACGAGAAACCTACTGAAGATATGCTTATTGTTTGCGAACAGTTTAAAACCATTTTTACAGTTGACAATATTTCGACGGAGAAGTAGTTTAAGAAAAGTGGATCGACTAGCCTACTTCGCCCTTTCGCTTATCATACTACTTTCTAGCTCTTGTAAAGAAGAAGACGAGACAGATCCCACAGTTTACCTAACGAGAGAATCGGGGTTTGAAAAAAACTTTGGCGGAATTGGTGAAGACATTGCCTATTCCCTTGTTGAAAAAGATGGATTTATATATTCCTTTGGAATAAGCAAAAGTTTTGATGAGCCGAATGGTGATCACTATTTAGTTAAAACAGATTTAGATGGCAACTTAATTTGGGAAAAGACCTACGGTGGAACCGCCAAAGAAGAAGGTTACCGCATAAAAAAATCAAATGATGGAAATCTATTTCTTTTAGGAGTTACCGAAAGTAGCGGAAATGGCGCAACCGACATTCACGTATTAAAAGTAGACATTGATGGAAATGTTATTTGGGAAGCGGTAGTTGGAGGAAGCGATAGAGATTCTCCAGCAACGCTCATAGAAACCAAAAATTCTGACATATTAATTGCTGCGTCAACCGAAAGTTTTGGAAAAGGATCGGCAGATATCTATTTGGTTTGGCTAGATGCCAATGGCACCTTCCTTCGACAGAAAACGCATGGAGAGACGTTACTCGATGGCAGTTCTGATGTTTTAGAACTAGCAAGCGGCGATTTATTGCTTTTTGGCTATACCAACAATTATGGAACTGCTTCTAGGGACTTTTATCTGCTAAAACTAACTGATCAAGGAGATTCCATTTGGGGAAAACGTTATGGTGGCCATAACAGTTATGAAGAAGCTCATCAGCTGTTGCAGACCGCTAATGGCAATTTATTACTACATGGGCATACTTCTCAAACAGATCCGAATCACAACATGTATTCAGTATTAGTTGATAGTGCAGGGAATATAATTTGGGAACGTGAATTTGGCGGAAATCAGCACGACGGCGGACAATCAGCCATCATCAACTCAGAAGGTAATTTTGTATTGTTGGGTAGAAGCATGAGTTTTGGCAATCAGAGGCAACTGCTTTTTGTGGAACTAGCACAAAATGGAACTCTAATTCAGCATGAAAATATTGGAAGTCCTAAAAATGAAAGAGCGGACGATATTATTGAGGTGAACAACTCCTATTACATTGCGGGTCATTCAGATTTTTATGGGGCAGGTGATAATGATGTTTATCTGATTAAGAAATTGAAGTAGAGTTTCATTGACTTATTGATTTCTCTCCATAAATCGCTGCAATATTAACGTGGCACTAATTTTATCTACCAAAGCCTTATCTCTTCTTTTTTTCTTATTCAATCCACCATCAATCATAGTTTGAAAAGCTATTTGCGAAGTAAAGCCCTCGTCTTCTCTTTCGATTGTTAACGCAGGAAATCGCTTTTTTATAAAGTTGATGAAAGGAACAATCTTATTTTCTATTTCCGACAATTCTCCGCTCATTCTTTTCGCTTGTCCAATTACTAACACCTCAACATCCTCTTTCTCCAAATAGGTTTTCATAAACTCTTGCAAATCTTTAGTTTCAACAGTGGTTAACCCACTTGCGATAATCTGTAAAGAGTCAGTTTCTGCAATGCCCGTTCGCTTTGCTCCGTAATCTAAGGCTACTAGTTTAGACAAATTGTTTTTTTGCCAAATTACGAATGCTCAGAGATAATTCTAAAACTTCGTAAACGGGCAAATTGCTATGCTTATTTTTGAATTTCAAACTAGAAAAATGTATCCAACTCTATCTGATATGCTCCGAGATTTACTCGGAATAGACATCCCTCTCCCGTTTCCAACTTTTGGTTTTTTTGTTGCCATTGGATTTATTGTTGCAGCCTATTTTTTCACCGAAGAGATGAAAAGAAAAGAAGCCAACAAATTGTTATTCTCTCGATTAGTTGATGTAAAAATTGGAGAAAAAGCAAGTACTTGGGAGCTTGTATCAAATGGATTCTTTGGATTCTTGGTCGGGTTCAAATTTATTGAAGCGGTGTTCAATTATGGTGCGCTAGTGGAAAACCCTCAAGAATTCCTTTTTTCTGGAAGAGGTAATTTTATTGGAGGCCTCCTCGGCGCTGGTCTTTTTGCTTGGATGAAATTCAGAGAAAAAGACAAAGAGAAACTAGAAACGCCAAAAATGGTGAAACAAAATGTTCGCCCCCATGAATTAGTAGGCAACATGACAATGGTTGCTGCAATTGCAGGAATACTAGGCTCAAAAATATTTCACAACTTAGAAAATTGGTCGGAATTTGCAGCTGATCCCATTGCAGCTTTAGTATCTTTTAGTGGATTAAGCATTTATGGAGGTTTAATTATTGGTGGAGGTGCAGTATTGTATTATGCTACAAAAAATGGCTTGCGTTGGATTCATGTGGCAGATGCTTGTGCTCCAGCACTAATGGTAGGCTATGGCGTTGGTAGAATTGGTTGCCAATTATCTGGTGATGGTGATTGGGGAATGCCAAATGATGCTATTAAGCCAGATTGGATGAGTTTTTTACCAGATTGGATGTGGGCTTTTGATTATCCTAACAATGTTCTAAACATTGATTTACAGAAAGATTTTCACAACATGGGACTGGAGAGTTTAACAGGTAATGCTTGGCCTACGCCCTTCTATGAAACGGTAATGGCTTTCATCATCTTTGGAATACTTTGGTCATTGCGCAAGAGAATCTCAGCTCCTGGAGTAATGTTCAGCTTATATTTAGCATTTAATGGATTAGAACGTTTTTTTATTGAAAAAATTAGAATCAATCCCGATTATCATTTCCTAGGAATCGAAGCTACGCAAGCAGAAATTATTGCGGTGGTTTTATTCTTTTGTGGCATCGCAGGTATGGTTTTCTTTAGCCAAAAGAAAAACAAATTCATTCCTAAAGCTGTAGAAGGATGAATGTCTCATTAGAATTACTGTGTCACGATGTAGTTGAATTATGCCGAGAAGTTGGCATTTTTATTAAAATGGAAGAACATAAAGTTCATCAAGAAGACATTGAAACAAAATCTAAGAACTCATTAGTAAGTTACGTAGATAAAACTGCTGAGAAAAGATTAGTTGCTAACTTATCACAATTTTTACCTGAGGCAGGTTTTATAGCCGAAGAGGGAACTTCTACTAAAGTAGGACAGACCTACAATTGGATTATCGATCCTTTGGATGGAACAACTAATTTTTTACATGGAGTTCCTACCTACTCTGTTAGTGTTGCGCTAAAAAGGAATGATACGATTGTTATGGGAGTTGTTTACGAAGTAAATAGAGATGAATGCTTCTTTGCTTGGGAGGGCAGTGACGCTTTTTTAAACGGCAATAAAATCGAAGTAAGCTCGACGGTTACATTAGAAGACGCTTTGATTGCGACTGGGTTTCCTTATTACGATTACCAGCACGTAGACAACTACTTTGAACTCCTAAAAGAACTTGCTAAAAATACTCGAGGTATTCGCAGAATTGGCTCAGCCGCAGTAGACTTAGTTTACATGGCTTGTGGTAGATTTGATGCCTTCTTCGAATACAGTTTACATGCTTGGGATGTAGCTGCGGGAGCATTCATTGCTAAACAAGCAGGAGCTTCAATTACCGACTTCAAAGGAAGAGACGATTGGTTGTTTGGGAAAGAGATAGTTGCTGTGAATCCACAACTAGAAGCTGAATTTAGCGCTTTAATAAAAAAACACTTAAACTAAAAAAGCCCTTTCCGCCATCGCTAGATGACCAAAAGGGCTTTTTGTAAACCAACTATTTTATTAACCAGGATTAACCATCCTTTTAGAAGATATTTCACTCTTCTGTTGTAAAGACACTATAATTCATAAATGGTTGCCTTGAGTTTAAAAAATAATTAATTATAAAGCATATTATTTTTACTTTATTAACTCAGCGGTTTCCACTAACCTTAAGAACTCGGCTCTATATCCATTCTCATCCAAACCTTTCGCCATTTTAGCAATTTCCAATATGTCTTTGAAGTCCAAATCATTCACACTTGTAGACTGGCGAAGTTTCATTCCAAAAGACGCAACCGCTGCAGAAAATTGAAGGTTATGTGAAGCATTCTCTAACTCAATTACCTCATCCTTCATAGTCTTGGTTAACAATATCGATTTCTCCCCATCCGGTTGCTTATATCGAAACTTAACTGTCAATAATTCATCTGACAAGGAATCTATATCCTTCTCTTTTTGATATTTTAGCTCATCAATGTCCTTAATTTTTTCTTCCGACCCAACAGGTACAATCTCATACAATACGGTAACTGTATGACCAGCTCCTAATTCCCCGGCATCCTTTGTGTCATCATTAAAGTCTTCAGCTGCCAATGCTCTATTTACATAACCTATTAAGCGGTAGGCTTTAACTTTTGCAGGATTAAATTCTGCCTGTACTTTTACATCTTTAGCGATGGTGAATAACGTTCCGCCCATTTCGCTAACCAATACCTTTTTGGCCTCCAAAATATTATCAATGTAACTGTAATTACCGTTTCCTTTATCCGCAATTTGTTCCATTTTGTAATCTTGAAGGTTGCCATCGCCAAAACCTAGAACGGATAGAAATACTCCTCCTTCTCTCTTCTTTTCAATCAGTTTAACCAACGCTTCTTGACTACTCGTTCCAACATTAAAATCTCCGTCGGTAGCCAATAATATTCGGTTGTTCCCACCTTTAATAAAATTATCTTCGGCTATTTTATACGCCAATTTAATTCCAGCACCACCGGCAGTAGAACCTCCCGCAGACAATCGATTCAAAACCCGTTTAATTTCATGCTTTTTATTCCCACTTGTAGACTTCAATACGACTCCTGCTGCTCCCGCGTATACAACAATCGCAATTCGATCCTCTTCTCTTAATTGCTCAATTAGCATGGTCAAACCTTTTTTCAGCAAGCCTAATTTATTCGGACTACCCATTGATCCTGAAACATCCAACAAAAAAACTAAATTGCTTTTAGGCGCTTGCTCCATATCTATCGTTTCTCCTTGAATTCCAATCAAAGCCAGCTGACGATTCTCATTCCACGGACAAGTGGTTAGCTCAGTAGTAATGGAGAAAGGATGTTCCCCTTCTGGTTGAGGATAGTCATAATTAAAGTAATTTATCAACTCTTCAATGCGAACAGCATTGCTAGGAGGCAGCATTCCTTCATTTAAAAACCTACGTGTATTTGCGTAAGAAGCTTTGTCAACATCTATGCTAAAAGTAGATAAAGGTGTTTGCTTTGGTGATTCGAATTCATTGTCAGCAATTTCTTGGTACAACTCATTCTCGAAATACATCACCTGCTCAACAGGTTCGGCATAAATCTCAACTGGAACTGGCTTTACCGCTCTAACTTTTCTCGCAGAACTTCTTGAAGTTGTGTTAAAAATTCGGACTTCGCTAACCCCAGGTGCGGAAGCATTTTCGTATTGAGCAGAAACACCCCCAGTTTGAACGCTAACTTCTTCAATTGCGGACTTTGGTAAACTCGTGCTACCTATCACCTTTACGCCATCTATAAAAGTAACAGAACTAGCACTTCTCTGACCTCTAACATTATTTTGTCCTGAACCATTATCTCGTGAGATAATTCCATTTCCAGCTACTTTTGTAATATCCGCAACAGAACGCACTGCCATCTGTTGTACATGAGTTACAGAATAGCCTGTATTAGCAGTCTTATCTGAAACCATTATGGGTTGAAGGTAATCTGGTCTGACTCCCGTTGAGCCGTGAATTCCGTTGCCAATGGATAAAGTGATGTTCAGAACTATTGCTTTGGATTCTAAAATTTTAATCTGTTTTAACTCCTTATATTCATAGCCTTGTGCTAAAAAACCAACATTCCAAAACCCTGAATCTAAATCGTTAAAATGATAAGAGCCATCCCAGTTAGATGTAGTTCTAATCAGGTTGCTAGTGTCTTTTGAAACAAATACCTGAACGTATGCTATTGGTTCCCCAGAATTAACTGAAAGTATTTTCCCTTTCAATATTCCTTTTGGTTGAACTTGTGCTTGCAGTTGGGTACAACTAATTAGTATTGCTAAAAATAACGTTAACTTTTTCATAGCGTTGGGTTTTAAAAGTGCTGTGGCAATAGCGCCAAATGCTTACTTAATAGACACCGACTAAATGGCAATGTGTTGCCTACAATCTAAAACGCACTATTAATGAACTATTTACCTTTCAACTAAACAAATAGTTTGTTTTCAAAAGATTCGAATAAAGTATTGTTGAATGTGAAAGCACGCTTGCATACAATTCTCAATCAAATATGGAAATGGATAATTACAAAGTTTTTGCTAGCTGCCATGTAAAATTAACAGAAATCCTATATGCTCATTTTAAGATTAGAACATTCCTGTACTTTTTGTAAGCCTTATTCAATTTTACAACCAAAAGAGTGTGGTATCTCTTTTACTATTATTTAGATATCATATTGATTTTGAACGTAAACAAATGAAAACGCAACTAAAAAAGCAGATATCAAACATTTCATAGTATTCAAGCTTTAATTAGAATAAAAGTCACATTCTATTCGCTTTCCAATTCGATTTTGAAACCGTTGCAATTGTTTCGGTTGATGAAGATTTTGAATTTCCTACCAAACTTGCTGCCACCAATGCAGCGATTTCTTGTTCATCGTCTTTTTTACTTTCCAAATACTCTGGCTTAAAATGGTCTTTTACAAAATTGGTATCAAAATTCCCTGAAATAAAAGCTTCGTGTTCCAATGTAAATCGGCAAAAATCCATCGTTGTTTTTACTCCTTTTATTTCAAACTCATCAATTGCTCTCAACATTCGCTGTCTTGCAGTTTCTCTATCTTTCCCAAACGTTACCAACTTGGCAATCATCGGATCGTAATAGATTGGAATCGCCATACCTTCTTCAAAGCCATCATCCACTCTAACTCCAAGTCCTTGCGGACGAACATAGGTTTCTAATGTTCCAATATCCGGTAAAAAGTTATTCATCGGATCTTCAGCATATACCCTAACTTCAAACGAATGACCTTGAATTTTCAAATCTTCTTGGGTAAAACTTAACTTCTCTCCCCGAGCAACATTAATTTGCTCTCTCACTAAATCTATTCCTGTAATTTGCTCCGTAACTGGATGCTCTACTTGCAACCTAGTATTCATTTCTAAGAAAAAGAAATCTAAATTTTCATCCAATAAAAACTCAACTGTACCCGCTCCTACATAATTGCAAGATTTTGAGACCAACACGGCAGCTTCTCCCATCTTCTTTCTCATTTCGGGTGTTAAAACTGCAGACGGTGCTTCTTCAATTACCTTTTGATGCCTCCGCTGAATAGAACATTCTCTTTCAAACAAATAGACAACATTCCCGTGAGTATCAGCTAAAATTTGAATTTCAATATGACGAGGTGAACCGACATAACGCTCAATAAAAACTGCTCCATCTCCAAAAGAAGAGATGGCTTCAGAAACTGCACGATCCATTTGTTCTCTAAAATCTTCTACTTTCTCTACAACTCGCATTCCTTTTCCACCACCACCGGCACTTGCTTTCACCAAAATTGGAAAGCCAACTTCTTGTGCAATCTTTTCAGCTTCTGCAACATCTGTAACTGCTTCATCCGTTCCAGGAACCAATGGTATGTCGTACTTTTTAACGGCTGCTTTTGCGGCCAACTTGCTTCCCATTACCTCCATGGCTTCAGGCGAAGGACCAATTAAAGTAATGCCAGCTTGACTTACCTTACGGGCAAAATCAGCATTTTCAGAAAGGAAACCATAACCAGGATGAATGGCATCTACATTCATTTCTTTACTCAATTCTATAATGTGATCTCCTCGTAAATAAGACTCTGACGAAGGAGGTGGACCCACACAAACGGCTTCGTCTGCATAACGCACAAACAAAGCGTTTCTATCGGCTTCAGAATAAATGGCAACTGTAGCAATTCCCATTTCCTTGGCAGTACGCATAATCCGTAATGCAATTTCTCCTCTATTGGCAATCAAAATCTTATTCATCTCGTCATAGTTTTGCGCTAAATTAGGTATATTCGAATTCAAATAAAATAACCAATGAGCAAAAGAATTTTTGAAGAGAATCAACGCTTTAACCAATGGTGGTTGTGGCTTGGCATGGTCGCTTTGGTTGGAATATTTATCTACCAACGATATCCCGTTGAAGTCAACCGAGAATTCTTGATTTCCTTTGGAGTTCTTGCTTTTATTGTTGTCTTTTTATTTTCTATTAAATTATCTACTCGAATTGATGAACGTGGAATTCACATTAAAATGTTTCCCTTTCACCTAAAAAAAGTGAGCTATACTTGGGAAGAAATGTATAGCGCAGAAGTGGTAGAATACAATCCGATTTCAGAATATGGTGGTTGGGGATTAAGAATTTCTCGAAAAGGAAAAGCTTTTAGTGTTAAAGGAAACAAAGGCATTAAAATTCAAACCTCTGATGGAAGAAGCCGCATGATTGGTACCCAAAAATTTGAAGAAGCGAAAGAAATCGTCGCATCTTATAAAAATCTAATTCAGTAAAATGCACTTATTCTATTCTACCAGCATTTCAAACAATACGATTACCCTCGACAACGAAGAGTCGAAGCACCTGGCAAAAGTGTTGCGCCTTGAAATGGGCGAAAAAGTTCATGTCATTGACGGAAAAGGAACTCGTTACCTCTGCTCTATTAATTTAGCTCACCAAAAGGCTACTCAACTCAGCATTTTAGAAAAGGACTTGGTAAATGAAACCTACGGAATTGAAATTGCTGCGGCCCCGACCAAAAACCTCAACCGATGGGAGTGGTTTTTAGAAAAAACGACAGAAATTGGAATCGATGCCATTCACCCTATTGTTAGCTTTCATTCTGAACGAAAAATACTGAAGAAAGACCGACAAGAGCGAATTTTGGTAAGCGCCATGAAGCAGTCATACAAAACCAAACTGCCACTATTGAGTGATTTAGAAAAATTCAAACAGTTTATAGCTAAAGACTTTGATGGAAGGAAATTTATCTGCCACTGTTACGATGAACTACCCAAAAAGAGCTTAAACGAAAGCTATAAAAAAGGAGAGAAAGCCTTACTTTTGATTGGACCTGAGGGGGATTTTAGCAAAGAAGAAGTTGAATTAGCGATGCAACATGGCTTTGAGCCAATTGCTCTTGGAGAAAGTCGATTAAGAACTGAAACGGCGGCTATTGTTGCCTGTCACACCATACATGTATTGAATGCGTAAATTATTTTTTCTCTTACTAATAATCCCATTTACTGGCGTAGCACAGAATGGGAATTTTCAAATTGCCATTTTAAAATACAATGGTGGAGGCGATTGGTATTCCAATTTAGAAACCTCTTTGCCCAACCTTATTGATTTCTGCAACAGTAATTTAAATACAACTATCAAAAAAGAGCAAGCCATTGTTGAGCCTTCGAGCACAGAGTTGTTCGACTATCCTTTTGTACACATGACAGGACATGGGAATGTAGTGTTCAACTTAGAAGAAGCCGAAAATTTAAGAAGCTATTTATCGGCTGGTGGCTTCTTACACATTGATGACAATTACGGAATGGATCAATTCATTCAAAGAGAAATAAAAAAAATATTTCCAAATGAAGAGTTGATTGAAATTCCATTCGATCATCCTATCTATCATCAAAAATTTGATTTCAATAATGGGTTACCAAAAATTCATGAACACGATGGCAAACCACCCGTTGGATTAGGAATAATAAAAGAAGGCCGTTTGGTACTTTTTTACAGCTCAGAAAGCGACTTAGGTGACGGCTGGGAAGATGCTGAAATCCACAAAGACTCAGAAGCT
Organism: uncultured Flavobacteriales bacterium; assembly: GCA_913059105.1. GTDB lineage: Bacteria > Bacteroidota > Bacteroidia > Flavobacteriales_E > Vicingaceae > NORP294. The sequence continues at coordinate 62 of CAJXRL010000079.1, read as the reverse complement.
ACTCGACTAAAGGCCTGTCTCTTATACACATCTCCGAGCCCACGAGACAGGCAGAAATCTCG
>CAJXRL010000078.1 GCA_913059105.1 uncultured Flavobacteriales bacterium | reverse complement strand
AGATTTCTGCCTGTCTCGTGGGCTCGGAGATGTGTATAAGAGACAGCTTCTAATGGTGTGTCAATAAATATCTCAACAAAATTTTCTTGCCCAATTATGGCTTTAGCTTGATTGCGAATTTGTTCTGTAGGACTTACAAAACAATTAATTGATATAACTCCACAATTTAGGAATAGCTTTGAAACTTCTGCAATTCTTCGAATATTTTCCGTTCTGTCTTCTTCTGAAAAGCCTAAATTATTATTTATCCCTGCTCGAATATTATCTCCATCTAGTAAGTTGGTCAAAAATCCTTCTTTGTGTAAAATTTTTTCTAAATCTTTAGCAATAGTTGTTTTCCCTGACCCACTCAAGCCTGTTAACCAAAGAACTTTCGCCTTTTGGTTCAGCATTTTCTCCTTTTCTTTCTTTGGAAGAATTTCATCAAATACAGAATAAATATTGTCGCCTTCGTTTTTCATTTGAAACGCCAAATTTACAAATTTACATTGCCTTTATTACATATATTTTTGATTGTTCAACGTTCTTCTTTTCAAATCTCTTAACATGGATATTCTCCCAAAAAAAACGGTGTTAGATTTTATAATACCTTAAAAATTGACCAAGTAGGATTGGCTGAAACAGCGGCTCGTTTTAAGATGAAGAGCATTAATAGAGATTCTATTTCAATAGCATTCTCTTCTATCTAACTAGCTTGTTGTAAGTATACAGCTGCATCCGGCCATTGTTTTGAGCTACAAGAAACGCATCTCCGACTCCTTTTATTTGGATGGATCTAATAGCTTTTATTTCCCCCTCTCCAAAAAAAGCAGTACGTTCAACCGCGACAGTTTTATAGCTTCCGTCTTTCTGATTGATTAAGATATGACCATAACTAGCATCGTTTCTAGGCGTTTCCACTTCCGAACTGTATAAATTCCCCCCCATAATCAAGTCATTATAACCATCGTCATTAATATCATACAGCAGGATAGAATTAATGGAAGAAATTTGATTCATGTTGCTAAAAGGAATTGATACATATTTATCATCCTCGTTCAGATAAACACCATTTGCAAAAGTATGTGCATTTCGTTCGTAGGATTTTTCCGCCTGATCATGACCAATGACGTCATATACAGAAGCTGTTGCAAAACTACTGTAGTCTGGAAATTTTGCTTCTATTTGAGGAAGCTGCTCTGAGGAGCATTGCCTGCCCCTGAGCGGATAATAGGTGCCTTTTTCTGGATAACTTAAAATAATATCGACTTTTTGATTATTGTCAAAATCATTACTAAACACTTTAAATGGCTGATCTTTTAAAGCTTGATATTTATAATTTTGACCCAGATTGCCTGTAATTAAATCCTGGTCCCCATCTTTGTCTACATCGTCTAAGGCCAGTGCATACCACCACCCACCTGTATTATTAAGACCTGTATAATTTTCGTTCATCAATTTAAAGCCTTCCGTTCCATTCTCAAGAATAGAGATCTTCATCCACTCGCCACTTATTATTAAATCTAAATTGCCATCGTTATTATGATCGGTACTTACTGCTGCTGTTACCATTCCAATTCTGTTTAGCTCAGGAGCTCTTTCAGCAGTGACATCGATAAATTTTCCATCTCTATTTTCAAGCAAATAACTATTCGGAATCGCTTTTGTTGCATTCTACTTCCTACAAAAAGATCTAAATCATTGTCATTATCAAAATCAAATGGAACTATTACAGATGTACTACTCAACATCGTAGGAAGATTATCGCTTTGTTTAAATTGTCCATTCCCATCGTTGAGGTAAATTATGTCTTGAAGAAGGGGAGAGTTCTGGTCAAATTCATAGCTACCATAGCCTATGTATAGATCTAAGTCATTATCTCCATCGCAGTCGAAGAATTTAGCTTGCATCTCTTCTTTATGCTGAATCTGTTCGAAGGCTTGTGTGTTCTGGTTTTTAAATTGACCGGTAGCGCTTTGTAAATACAAAACAGGATATTTCCCTACTGCACTTCCTACAAAGAAATCATCTAGTCCGTCTCCATTAACATCTGCAACTGCAAGTGCAGGACCTAAATTAGATAGTTGATGAGGAAGAAGCACCTGGTCGCTATAATCATTATAATAATTCTCAAAATGATTGTAGTCTATCCCATGCTTCTTAGAAATATTTTTAATGAGTGGCTGTGATTTAGATGCTATTTCATTTTTGCTCTTTAACCCCTTTTGTTTTACTGTAAGAATTTGATTAAATTTATTAATGGCCTCTTTGGTATGCTTGCCATCAGGCCAAATTACTTCTAGCTCTATATTGCTATCATCCTCCTTAACAGCAAAAGTAAGCGGGCTTAAAGTGCTCGACTGAAATCCTCTTGTAGGAAAAAGTTCAAGAGTTTGTTTGCCTTCATTGGAGTGTAAGATTAATTTGGAACCAATCGCATATCTATTTTTCTCGGTACCTATTAACTGAATTGAAATGTATTTTTTATTGGTAGTTTTATTCTCATAGACCAATGCAGTATCGTCAACATTGTTGATGATGAGATCCTGGTCTCCATCATTATCAAGATCTGCATAAACTGCTCCAGTAGAAAATGCTAGATCATGGAGACCCCAGTTTTTAGATTGGTCTTCAAAATTTAGTTCCCCCTTATTCTTGAAAATATAATTGGCAATTTTTTGAGAAGGCATATTTTTTAATTGCTTTTTCAAAAGGTCCGTAGCATTCATTCCCTGATTTTCTGCTTTGTCTTCAGCATAAAGAATATATTTGTTAGCATAATCATTATTTCGAACGTCCTTTCTAAGCCCATTGGAAATAAAAATGTCTTTGTTCCCGTCCATATCAAAATCGGCAATTAATGGCGACCAACTCCAATCTGTGCTGGATACACCAACCAATTTAGCGACATCACTAAATTTTTCTCCTCCCTGGTTCAATTGAAGCGTATTGTACATGTACTGATAGTGAAATCCAAAAGCAATAGTTTTCCAAAATTTTTCAGGATTCATGCCCGACATATTAGTTTTTTGTCGGTAATTATCTTTTGCAATCATATCTACCACCATAATATCCAACAAGCCATCGTTGTTTATATCAGAAACATCTACGCCCATTCCATAATTTGAATTGTGTTTGGTAGCCGTCTTTATCGTTTCTTTAAATGTCCCGTCTTTCTGATTAATGTACATGAAGTCATTCTCTGAAAAGTCATTAGACACATAGATGTCAGGCCAAGAGTCATTGTTGAGATCACTTACAGCCACCCCTAACCCGAAACCATATGGGTTTTGATCAATTCCGGCCTGTTGACTTACATCCGTAAAACCATGACCATCATTTCGGTATAATTTGTCGCCAACATTTTTATTGGTGCTACTTTCTCTAACTTGTCGATTAAAGTCAAAGATGTCATCAATTTCATGATTTAATAAATATAAATCAAGGTCTCCATCTTTGTCATAATCCAACACCGCAGCTTGAGTGGAATACGCTCCATCATCCAATCCGTATTTTTTGGATTCCTCTTTAAAGTTAAGCTCGCCTTGGTTAATCAGTAATCTATTTTTTCTTTCATTCTCAGCTACTCTTCCGGAATGAGATAAATAGATATCTAATAATCCATCAGCATTGAAATCTGCCATTAGCACTCCGGTGCTCCATAAGCCACTGCTTTTATCTGGTAAGCGATCTGAGATATCCTCAAATTCAAGGTTCCCACGATTAATATACAGCCTATCTGCCAACTGATTTGCAGTAAAATAGAGGTCAATTAAACCATCATTATTGATGTCGCCTGCTGCTACGCCACCACCATTATAGAAATAATGGTAGTTAATAATATTTAGCTCGGGGGTCTCTTTAAGCGAATTTATAAACTGGATACCTGATTGACTAGGCGATCGCTTTCTAAAAATTGCTTTTACTTCTTCTTTCTCTAATTCTTGTTTTTGATCTATAGTATCAACACTGGATTTATCTGTTGAATTATCACATGCCACTAAGCTTAAAAACCAAAATGAGAGGATGGAGAATCTTAGTTGATACTTTTTCATTATTGTTAATTGAATTCATTTCAAATATAGTAAAGCTTAGGAAAACCTAGATTTCGTTTGCCTTAATTACATAGATTTTTGATTGTTCAACGTTCTTCTTTTCAATTCTCTTACCTTTGGTATTCCACCAAAACAATATGTCGTTGGATTTTAAAAATACCCCAAAAATTGACCAAGTAGGTTTAGTTGAAAGAGCCGCTCGCTTTAAGACCAGAAGCATTAAGAAAGAAGCTAAAATTCAAGGACTTAACTTGGCTCTTAGCATGATTGACCTTACTACTTTGGAAGGAAAAGATACTGAAGGAAAAGTGAAGCAATTGTGTTATAAAGCAATGCATCCTGATGATAGCTTAGTTATACCGACTGTTGCTGCTGTTTGTGTTTATCCAAATCATGTAGCAACAGCGAAAAAAGCGTTAGGAAATTCTGGAGTTAATGTTGCCGCTGTTGCAACTGCCTTTCCAAGTGGAAATAGCAACCTTAAAGTCAAGCTTGAAGATACTAGAATGGCTGTTGATGCTGGAGCTGACGAAGTTGACATGGTAATTTCTAGAGGTAAATTTCATCAAGGAGAATATCAGTTTGTTTACGATGAAATTGCAACTATAAAGGAAGCTTGTGGAAAAGCAAGGTTAAAAGTGATATTAGAAACCGGAGAATTAGGAACCGCCGACAATGTTCGAAGAGCAAGCGATATTGCCATTTGGGCTGGGGCCGACTTTATAAAAACATCAACTGGAAAAATATCTCCTGCAGCAACTATGCCTGTTACACTTTTAATGCTCGAAGCAATTAAAGATCATTATCTAAAAACTGGAAAAATGGTGGGAATGAAACCCGCAGGCGGTATTTCCGATTCTAAAACAGCATTACAATTTTTAGTAATGTTAAGAGAAACGTTAGGAAACGACTGGATGACAAACGAATGGTTCAGATTTGGAGCAAGTCGTTTAACCAACGATATTCTTCTTCAACTAAAAAAACAAGCAACAGGTATTTACCAATCAGGAGACTATTTCTCAAAAGATTAATAAAAGAATTACGAATCTTAGAATTACGAATTCTAGAAAAATATAATTAAGAAATTTTGAATTACAATAAACGATTGATCCAGGCTTTTTACATTTAGCTAATTCAACATTCGTAATTCTTCATTCGACATCTTAACACTATGGCAAAAGAAAACGCATTTTCACTCAAATTTGATACGGACTGGAAGTACGCTCCTGCTCCTGAAAGTATCGATCACATTGAAATAAAAGCTAAATACGACCTATTCATTGGCGGTAAATTTGTGAAGCCCAACTCCAAAAAATATTTTAAAAGTATTAATCCTGCAACAGAAGAAGTCGTTTGCGAGATTGCTGAAGCAAATGAAAAGGATGTTGATGAAGCTGTAAAAGCTGCACGAAAAGCATTTCCAGCTTGGAGTAAAATTGGTGGAAAAGAGCGTGGAAAATACATTTACCGTATTGCAAGGCTAATTCAAGAGCGAGCTAGGGAATTTTCTGTCATTGAATCAATTGATGGTGGAAAACCAATTCGAGAATCGAGAGATATTGATATTCCATTGGCTGCCGCCCATTTCTTTTATTATGCAGGTTGGGCTGATAAATTGGAATATGCATTCCCAAATAGAAAAGTTGAACCCTTAGGTGTTGCTGGTCAAATTATACCTTGGAATTTTCCATTATTAATGGCGGCTTGGAAAATTGCCCCTGCTTTAGCTTGTGGTAATTGCGTGGTTTTAAAGCCAGCGGAAACAACTTCAGTAACAGCTATGAAATTGGCTGAATTGATACGAGATGCTGGTATTCCTGACGGAGTAGTAAACATAGTTACTGGAGCCGGAAAAACTGGGGCTGCTATTGTAAATCACAAGGATGTAAATAAAGTTGCCTTTACTGGATCTACTGAGGTTGGCAAAATTATTCAGAAAGCAACCGCAGGAACAGGAAAAAAGACAACGTTAGAACTAGGTGGTAAAGCCGCAAATATAATTTTTGAAGATGCACCTATTGACCAAGCTGTTGAAGGAGTCATTAACGGTATATTCTTTAATCAAGGTCATGTTTGTTGCGCAGGGTCAAGATTATTTGTGCAAGAATCTGTTAAGGATGAAGTTATTCAAAAATTAAAAATAAGACTGGAAACGCTTATCGTTGGAGACCCAATGGATAAGAACACCGACATTGGTGCCATTAATTCAAAAGAACAGCTAAAAACCATCACCGACTACATTAAAATTGGAGAAAAAGAGGGTTTTGAAAAATTTCAAGCCAACGTTTCCATTCCGAAAAAAGGTTACTTCTGCGCTCCTACCTTGTTTTTAGATGTCGCTCAAAGTAGCAGGCTATCACAAGAAGAGATTTTTGGTCCGGTATTAGCCATTCAAACCTTTAGAACAATTGACGAGGCCATTGAAAAAGCAAACAATACCCCTTATGGGCTTTCTGCGGGCGTATGGACAGACAAAGGCTCAAAGGCATTTAACATGGCAGCGCAATTGAAAGCAGGTGTTATTTGGGCGAACACCTTTAATAAATTTGATCCCACCTCGCCTTTTGGTGGTTTTAAAGAAAGTGGTTTTGGCCGTGAAGGCGGAATGCATGGCTTAGAAGCGTATTTGAAGGTAAATTAAAATCAAATTATATTTCATGTTCTTAAATCGAGTTTTATTCATTTCCCTAAATAGATGATTCGTATTGCAATTATCATACTCATTTCTGCAATTTACGGAACGACTGTTGCTCAAACAACAAGCCGAGCGGATTCGCTAGTTCATAAATATAATTCAGAAGGGCCTTCGAAATTGTTAGCATTTGAAGTTCTTAATTACGTTCATTTTGAAGGTGGCGAAAATAACTTACGTGATGACAATACTTTGTACTTTATGGATGAAGTTGGTTCATATAAACTATTAGCCAGCGAGCATCTCATTTTAAGTCACCCAGAAAAATTTATTTTTGATCAATTGGATTTCGTTGAAAGATGCGAATTTAAAAATAGTATCGAATTCCAAAAACTGAACATTAATTGGCTCAACGAGCAATTGGAAGTTTACGTGGATAAGTTTCATGCAGCGGTAGTCTTTTATAACAAAGAAGAAGGAACAGGAGAAATTAAAATATATAAACTAATCGTTAAATAAGAACATAGTTCATTCGAACCGATATAATTCTATTTCTAGACCTAACAGGTTTTTGGAACCTGTTAGGTCTTATTTACCTTTTCCCAATAAATGCATTAATCACCAACATTCCAACTATCCCAGCAAATGTTGAGGCAATTAGTATCGCTAATTTTGCTTGTGCTTTAATAGCAGGATCTTCGAAGGCCAATTCAGAAATAAAGATAGACATGGTGAAACCGATCCCAGCCATTATTGCTGCTCCAGTCATTATTCCCCAATTGGTGTTTTGAGGCAATTCGGAGATTCCTAATTTTACAAAAAGTGCGGAAAAGCTTAGAATTCCAATACCCTTCCCAACGATTAAACCGGCCACAATTCCTATGGAAACAGGTTCCAATAAACCACTCCAAGATTCTGGTTGAATTTCAATGCCCGCATTGGCCAGTGCAAATAAGGGCAATATAAAAAAGGATACCACAGGATTTAAATTGTACTCTAATTTCTGTAAAGGAGTTTCAATTTTTTCGCGTTCCTCTTTAATGTCTTCAATAATTTCGTGCTGTTCGTCACTTAGATATTGACCATCTATAGATTTAGTCCTTTGCAGTTTATCCAAAAGTGTTTTTACATGGCTAATGAACCCCCTTTTGTTAATTCGGGTCTTTGCGGGAATTGTAAAGGCAAGCAGCACTCCGGCAATGGTAGCATGAACGCCTGAGAGTAAAAAGGCATACCACAATCCGCAAATGCCAACAATTGCATAAAATCTTGCCTTCCGGACTCCCAAATAATTCATTAATAAAAGAACAGCTAAAAAGACTACACCGTATTCCAAATATAGAAGTAACAAATTATCGGTATAGAAAAAAGCAATCACCAAAACCGCCCCTAAATCGTCAACAATTGCCAGCGCGGTCAAAAAGAGTTTTAAGCTCAACGGAATTCGGTTTCCTAAAAGGGATAAAACACCTAAGGTAAATGCAATATCAGTCGCCATCGGGACTCCCCAGCCAGATTCAGTTGGCGTACCCCAATTAAATATGCTAAATATAATTGCAGGAAAAATCATACCTCCAACGGCAGCTGCTGCGGGTAATGAAGCCTTTTTCCAGGTAGATAAATCCCCAGCCATAACTTCCCGCTTAATTTCTAAGCCTACCACAAAAAAGAATATCGCCATTAAGCCATCGTTGATCCAATGGTGAAGGGTTTTACTGATAATGTAATTTTCTCCAAAACCGACAGAAAATGGCATTTCCCACAGATGGTGATACATTTCTTTCCAAGGGGAGTTTGCCCATGCCAGGGCGACAAGTACTGCCAAAAACAATAAAACCCCAGATACCGGCTTATTCCGCAACAAATTATCCATTGGGCGAAGCAATTTGTCAATAGGGTAACTGCGTTCAGTTATAAATCTATCAACTAATTTTCTGTTTGTTTTCTTGTGCTTTCCTTGTTTCATTCAATTCGATAAATCGGAAAACGATTCACCGTTTTTTCGAAGTAAGGTGACTTTTTATAAATGTAATACAATTGAGCCCAAGAGTTTTTTGCAAAGTCTTTGTCTGAAGCTTTCTTCTTTTCAAATTCCTTCTTTACATCAGGGTTATTTTCCAAAAATTGGATGGCTTTTGGTTCAAAAGCGTAATCAGAAAACCATTCTTTTTGCTGTAGAATTCCTTCGAAGAAATTCCACGCAAAAAAACCATCTACTGACTGAGGCTCCAGCGTTTCAACGATATATCTATTCGCTTCTTGATGTACTTCCACTAAATAGTCTCCTTTGTACAATTGAATTTTCTCTTGGCGCTTTTCAACTTTAATGTCGTAATGCAAAAAGTGAGCTTCATAAGGTGTTTTTGGCGACTTGTAGTTTAAAATATAATAAACATGTAAAGCTATAGAAGAATCTTTCTTTAAGGTACTCATCTGAACTCCATTCAATGTCAGCCGTTGAATTACGCCCTCATATGCTTGAGGAATGACGTAATACTTAGGCTTTCCAACTTCCACGTTAGGCGTAAATGTGTTGTAGTAAGAAATTGTTTTGCTATATGGTTTTTCTGTATCATAAAACATCATTCTCTGATTCGTGAGCTTGCTTTCTCTAATGTCTGTCTCATACCCATTAAATGGAATTTTCTCAAACTTTGTTGTATCTAATTTCCATTTAATCGGGAATAAATCTTGATTTATAGTAAGCGCTTTTGCTTCTTTTCTCTTTTGCTGAATTACGAAGGAGTTAGCCGCTGTATAAGAAACAACTGTTTCTAAAAAACCCAAGGTATGTTGCACTCTTTGCGTAAATGGTTTGTATACATGAGCCTCAGTAATAAAACTAAAACAATCAAAGAGGGAGGTATAGCCTGAAGAATATCTTGGCGTTTCTAAGAATGATTTAATTCCTTGGTCTGGAGAAGATTTAAGAGTATAGACATAAGGAATCATATCCATCTTCCTCTCATTCATTCTGTGATAAAAGGCTGGCAACATCGTTTCTTCTGCGTACTGAGAGAGAACCGGATTTAACTTATCTTTCTGAGTATTTATTAGTGTTAATGTATATTGATGGTCGGACCCGTTGGTAGTATGCGTATCAACAAAAATATCAGGATCCCAAGCTCTAAAAAGTGTTGTAAATGTCTTTGCATTTTTCGAGTCCAACTTTATGAAATCTCGATTCAAGTCTAAATTCTTGGCATTTCCTCGAAAACCATGTTCTTCTGGACCGTTCTGATTAGCTCTTGAAAAAGAACCCCGATTTAACATGCCTCCCACATTGTATACCGGAATAATTAATACAACTACCGAGTCTAAGATTTTATGCAATTCATGTTTCGGGTTAGATAGCTTCTTGGCAAGTTCAACTGAGGCATCAATTCCACACCTGTCTCTTATACACATCTGACGCTGCCGACGATCTACTCTGTGTAGA
>CAJXRL010000077.1 GCA_913059105.1 uncultured Flavobacteriales bacterium | reverse complement strand
ACGAGATTTCTGCCTGTCTCGTGGGCTCGGAGATGTGTATAAGAGACAGCAAGCATTGCGGTGTGTAACTTTCCGCTGTTAATTTTTGTTAAGCATTTTAGCTAAAAAATCTTAAAAAATATGTCTCTTCAAATTATTCCCTTTAGAACTAGTAATGATCTTCTATTTCAACAAGCTAGACAAATTCGAGAAGTAGTTTTTGTTCAAGAACAGCAAGTGGAAGAACAAGATGAGTTTGATGAATTCGAAGATGAATGCGAACATTTCTTAATGTCCTTCAATGGAAAAGCGATTGGAACAGCTAGGTGGAGAACAATAGGAGAGAAGGTAAAGCTGGAACGATTTGCGGTCCTCAAAGAATCTCGAGGGAAGAAGTACGGAGATCAACTTCTACAAGCTGTTATTCAATCTGCATCGAATCAAAAAAAAACCATGTACATGCATGCTCAGTTAAAGGCAATTCCTTTTTATGAAAGACAAGGGTTTAAGAAGGTAGGTGATTTATTTGTTGAATGTGAAATAGAACACTATAAAATGATTCGTGAAATATAATAATTATTGAATTGTTTTATAAATTGCTTCTGCAATTTCCCATTGTCCTTCTTCACTCTTTAAATAATTCCGATCGTTTACATTGCTTAAGAAACCTAATTCTAGCAAAGCGGAAGGGCAGTTGCTGCTTTTCAAGAGATGAAAATTTCCCACACTAATATTCCTTTTCTGATTTCTTGTGGGTATTGATTCTCTAATAACGTTGCTATTTGGAACGATTCTTCAGTTAAAAAATTCTCTTTTACAAAAAGTTCGAATCCGTTAACATCTGTTTTGTCTGAATAATTAGCATGGAGTGATAACAAAAATGAAGGGGCTTGAGAGTTGATAAATTCCACCCTGTCGTTTAATGAAATAAATAAATCTGTTGGGCGAGTTAATATAATTTCCAACTTGCCTTTGCTGTTCAATTCTTGCACCTTATTGGCTATACTTAAAACAATGTCTTTCTCTAACATGCTGTCATGAATTAAACCCTTGTCTATCCCCCCATAACTAACATCAATTACAACGATTTTTTTGGCTTTTGGAACAAAAGCTACTGAGATTAGTAATGCACTTATAAAGGAGATTAGAATTCCTCTTTTCATAGCTGACATATTATATTTCAATAAGCAACATATTGCTTATAATCAGAGGTTTTTGAGAAGAGAGAAATACTTTTTAATGAGACGTTGTTCAAAACGCATTAAAAACGAATCAATAGAAATTAAATGGATCTATTGCTTTAAAAATTTAGAATTATGTAGTTGACCATCTAGTTCAATTGTAATGAAGTACAAGCCATTGTTTAAAAAATAAAGTGAATTAATTTTAACCTGATTGTTCTGAATAATAGAGTTGAAAGTGCGAATCAATTTTCCTTCAATAGTGTAAATATTGACTGTAGTGTTTTTCTGAGTATATGAATTAACTTGAATAGTAAGCTCATCATTTACCGGGTTCGGAAAAATGTTTAGCGAATTCTTTATTTTATTCTCTACAATTCCGACAGGAGTTTCTTGATAAATTCTGATGTAATCTACATCCATCGAGCTTTGGGTGAAACTGGCTGTAATACTTGGCTGGACAGCTATATTAAATAGCATGTATTGGTCAGCATCGAATGGCCATGTACTAGCATTACGAACAGCTGGTTGGTAGGTGAAGTGAACTACACTATCAACGCTAAATATTAATCGATCAGGTCTCCATTCAAGCGTATATATGTGATAAGCAGATGAAACGGTAGAAATTGTTTGTCCGCCATGATTTACTGTGTTACCTGAACTTGAAGGGGTATGAGTTGCACTTGATACATAGTTTTGATTGTTTCCCCAATGCTCCATGATGTCGATTTCTCCACATGCAGGCCAACCTGTTGTTCCAAAGTTTTGAGTTTGCCAATAAGCGCCTGTTTCTGCAATGTTTTTGCCCAACATCCATATGGCAGGCCATGTTCCTACACCGGTCGGCAGTTTAGCCCGCACTTCAACTTTCCCATAGGTAAAAGCGAATTTGGAATTCAATCTAGCTGAAGTATATTGTTTAGTGTGACCTTGATCTCTGAAAGTTTCTTTTTTCGCAATCAAATTTAATGCTCCATTATTTACAATTGAATTTGCTGTTCGGTTAGTATAGTGCTGTATTTCGCCATTATACCAACTTCCGCCCTGAGGGAGTTGTGTCTGATGAAACCATTTTGTTGGATCTATTGCACCATTGGTATTAAATTCATCTGCCCAAACTAAACGATTATACACAGGTGCCGGAGGTACTGGGATTATACTATCAAAGTAGTAAAAATCATCAATGTAGGCTACAACTTGATCGTTATTATTTTCTCCATTTACTTGCAGTATTATTCTACTAAAATCTGTTCGTTGAGTAGGAGGGAGAGAGCTACTGTTTATATTAATGTATGGGTCGCTTGCAAAGTCAAAAGAAACGGTTTGCCAAGTGTTTAATGCAATGGGTTTTATTATTTCTGATTGAGTAGACCAAGGTGCTGTTAAATTTCCATCTTGTAATTTGAGCGATATTTGATTGTTTTGTGTCCCTGTTAATCCTGAAGAAGGCACGTAAATTTTAAGCGTGAAGGTGTAAAAATTTGAGAGATTAAAGTTTCTTCCAGCATCAAACCGAATGTTAGCATATAGTGCACCAAGGTCATGGTATCTCAATACCTTACTTGAGCTATTATTTGTATTTGAATTGGGATTGTTGAAGTTGGTATCAATGGCACAATTATCACCAAACCAGGAAGAAATGTTCCCATTTCCTTCAAAGTCATCTTGGATAGTTTGGGCGAAAAGTGAGAAGAAAATACAAAATGAGAGAACAAAGGTAAATGCAAATTTATACATGAGGTAGAATTCTTATAGTTTTATGTACTATAAGTAAATATACTAAAAAAATACATTTACTTTTAAATCTATAGGTGCAGTTAGAAAACTATTAAATGCACAATGCAATACTATTGATTACTTAGCTTTGTAAACCATTGCTTGCAGCTCAAACATTTCGTCACGCAATTTTGCAGCCATAATAAAGTCCATATCTTTGGCTGCTTTCTCCATTTCCTTTCTTGTGCGTTTCAACGATTTTTCAAGATCCTCTTTATTTAAATACTTTGTTTCCGGGTCAGCAGCTAATGGAATACTTTCATCCATCTGATATTTTCGAGGGGCTTTGCTTCCGTCAGCTACCTCAGTTTGGCGGAGCACATTTTCTTTACTCTTATTCAATGCTTGAGGCACTAATCCATGTTTTGTATTATACGCAATCTGCTTTTCTCTTCTGCGTTCAGTTTCGTCCATAGTCCGCTGCATAGAACCTGTAATCCTGTCTCCGTAAAAAATAGCAATACCATTAACATTTCTTGCAGCTCTTCCCACAGTTTGTGTTAACGAACGACCTGAGCGCAGGAACCCTTCTTTATCGGCATCCATAATTGCTACCAATGACACTTCGGGTAAATCTAAACCCTCTCTTAATAAGTTGACACCAACTAAAACATCAAATACTCCAAAACGAAGATCTCTTAATATTTCAACTCTTTCCAAGGTATCAACATCAGAATGGATGTATCGAGTTTTTATACCATTCTTAATAAAGTATTTAGTCAACTCTTCTGCCATCCTTTTGGTAAGTGTAGTCACCAATGTTCTTTCGTCTTTCTCAATACGAATCGCAACTTCCTCCATCAAATCATCTACTTGATTTTGTGTAGGACGAACTTCAATTATAGGATCCAATAAACCTGTTGGTCTAATAACTTGTTCTACGATCACTCCTTCAGACTCTCTTATTTCGTAATCTGCTGGTGTCGCACTCACATAAATTGCTTGATTTCGGAGAGACTCCCACTCTTCAAATTTCAACGGACGGTTATCCATAGCCGCAGGCAGTCGAAAGCCATATTCTACCAAGTTGATTTTTCTTGATCTATCTCCACCATACATAGCATTCACTTGCGAAACTGTTACATGGCTTTCATCAACTACTAGTAAATAGTCATCTGGAAAATAATCTATTAAACAGAAAGGACGAGTTCCAGGTTCTCGAGCATCAAAGTAACGAGAGTAGTTCTCAATACCTGAGCAGTAACCCAACTCCTTCATCATTTCTAAATCGTACAAAGTTCTGTCTTCTAGTCTTTTTGCTTCGAGTGGTTTGCCAATTTCCTTGAAATAATCTACTTGTTTCACCATGTCCTGTTGAATCTGCCATATGGATTCATTCATACGGTCTTTGGTGGTCACAAAAATATTAGCAGGATAAATATCTAAATCTATAAATTTCTCAATGGTGTTGCCATTGTTCGGATCAAAAGATCGAATGTCTTCAATTTCATCACCAAAGAAACTGATGCGGTATGCTATGTCTGCATAAGCGGGAAATAAATCAACCGTATCTCCTTTTACCCGAAATTTTCCTCGGGTAAAATCTCCGGAACTTCTAGAATATAGGGCACTCACAAATTGGTGCAATAATTTATTTCGGCTGATAAGTTGACCTACTTTTATGTGAGTTACATTCTGTTTAAAATCTGAAGGATTTGAAATACCATAAATACAGGAAACAGAAGAAACAATAATGACATCTCGACGACCTGAAAGAAGTGAAGAAACGGCGCTTAATCGAAGTTTTTCAATTTCGTCATTAATAGAAAGATCTTTTTCAATATATGTATCTGAACCTGGGAGGTATGCTTCTGGTTGGTAATAGTCGTAATACGAAACAAAATATTCAACAGCATTGTCTGGAAAAAACTGTTTGAATTCGCCATATAGCTGCGCCGCTAAAGTCTTGTTATGACTTAAAACTAAAGTTGGCTTTCCAGTTTCTTGAATTACGTTGGCAACCGTAAATGTCTTACCTGAACCAGTAACTCCCAAAAGTGTTTGAGCAGTTATTCCGTCATTCAAACCTTCAACTAATTGTTTGATAGCTTGAGGTTGATCACCGGTTGGTTTGTATTCAGAAACGAGTTTGAATTCCATTATACAGATTTACTAAAAATAGGTTTCTTTGGATGATATTAAAACGCAAAAACCTATGTTTAGGTTGATGAAATATCTTCATTTTTCATAGCGTCTGAGTGAAATGGTTATTCAATTTCCAATTCTAGCCATCTTTCTAATGCTGAAATCATTTGTTCCCGCTCAATAGAAGTCATGTTTTTAATCCGTGCTGCTCCGTGATCTTTATCTTTTAAGAAAAACCAAAGTGCATCGACTCCTTTTTCTGGACGTTCAGATGTTACAGACCAGGTATCTTTGTTGCCATTGATATAAATGAATTGATTGCCGTTGGTCTTAATCCATTTCTGCATATTCTGATGTACTGAATTGTCAAATTCTACCTTCATTTTATTCGGCATAAAAATCGCTGAAGGGTTTTTATCATTTGGTAATGCTTTAATATATTGCTTGAAATCAGAGATATCATAACCGTAGTAACCCATTTCTGAGCCTGCTTGGTAATAATGTGAAGCGTAACTCTTCATGCTTTGATCAGAGAAAAAAGTAAGACCAGAAACTTTTAGGAAATGTTTCAGAATAGTTTCTACATCTGCATCACTTTTTGGAATACTAGAACAATTAGAACCCCATTGCCAAAATGAAAAAGGATATTCTAAAACAGCATATTCAAATGCTTGTTCAAATTCCAGGTAAGTGAAATTCAATTTTGCTCCGTAGGTATACCATTTTAATAAAGGTAATATTTGTTCCCTTTTTTGAAAAAGAGCTAATTGCACCTCTTTTAGCGCGTCTCTGCATTCTTTACTTCCTACTGTATCCAAAAATGTGTAAATTCTTTTATCCTCAAGTCCTTGGGTTGAAGGTGCAACGTAAGGTATGCTAACATCAACATCTTTTGGATAGAAATAACGGTAGAAAATGGTTGTTTGTCCTCCTTTACTAATACCTGTTGAGACCCATTTCCCGCTGTAAATAGTTTTAAAAATGGTATTGATATGATGTAAATCGCCAGCAACTTGTTCTAAATTTAAAAAAGTGTAATCTACCGAATCTGGCATGCTCTCGCCAAAATACCTGTGTTCAATGTTTATTTGATTGGCACCCAATAGTTTTGCTGGTTCAGAAATTCGGTTTTTAGCATTAGCATAACCGTTGGTAACCATTACGGTTGGTTCGTCGAAACCTGCATGACTTAAAAAAGCTCTTTGATAGAAATACCCTTTAGATGGGTCTTTGTGATCTAATGGTTGTTTAATTTTTAGTTCATACGTAGCTTCATACCCAACTGGTGTTAGGATTTTTTCGAAGATTATGTTGGGTAAGTTGAATAATTGTTCGCTAATGTTTTGTGCTGATAATGAGTTTGCTATAACAATAAATGCGATAAAAAAGTTCAATTTTTTCATGAATTTAAATTAGCATTTTTGATTTCTCATTTCGCTCCAAGTCCAATGTTTTTTATTAATTTTTTCGTTAATGTATGATTTTGAGCGTACTGCGATAGATTTTTCGAATAATTCCAATCCTAATATTTGATGTTTTTCGGAAATTGAATTGACTGTTTAAGTCTAATTTTAATTCTCAGTTTCATTTCAAAGCAGCGGCTGTGATGTTACCAATTTATGAATGGGAATAAAGGTTTTCATGTTTGACGAACTGATAGCTTTTGCGTATTATTGAGAGATATAAAATTTCATAATGTTTGGGTATCTTCCGAGTACTTAATAGTAACTTTCAAAAGATATTATTATTGGTGGCAAAGATCAAAATTGATGATAAGAAAATTATAATTAAAAAATTACAAACTGAGAATAAAAAAAGCTAAGAATGAAAAAGATTACTGTATTATTTTTGAGTGCACTTCTTTCAACATCAATGCTGTTTGCAAAAGAAGGAATCTGGTTGCCTATGTTGCTAAAGAGTTTAAATGAAGGTGACATGCAAAGCATGGGATTGAAACTCTCAGCTGAAGATATATATAGTGTAAATCAATCGAGTTTGAAAGATGCAATCATTTCTTTTGGGGGATTTTGTACAGGAGAAATTATCTCAGATCAAGGATTGATATTAACAAATCATCATTGTGGTTACGGTCAAATTCAATCTCACAGTTCAGTTGAGAACGATTACTTGACAAATGGTTATTGGGCGATGAATCATTCGCAAGAATTAACCAATCCAGGATTAACTGCAACGTTTATTGTTAGAATGGAAGATGTGACCAAAGAAATTTTAGATGGTATTTCAACTGAATTGAAAGTGAGTGAACGTCAAGTTGAAATAGCTAAAAGAATTAAGGCTAAAATAGAAGCAACAAATGAAGGTTCGCACTATGAATCATACATTCGACCATTTTTCTATGGCAATGAATACTATATGTTTGTTACGGAAACTTTTCAAGATGTGAGGTTAGTAGGAGCACCACCTTCAGCAATAGGAAAGTTTGGTGGAGATACAGATAACTGGATGTGGCCAAGACACACAGGAGATTTTTCGTTGTTCAGGATATACGCAGACAAAGACAATATGCCAGCGGATTACGCGGAAGATAATGTTCCCTTTAAACCAAGACATTTCTTGCCAATTTCTATGGATGGAATTAAAAAAGGGGACTTTACTATGGTGTATGGTTTCCCAGGTCGGACACAAGAATATTTAACTTCTTTTGCGATCAAACAAATCAAGGAAGTAATAAATCCTGCTCAAATTGAAGTTCGCGATCAAGCGTTAAAAATTATGGATAAGCATATGAAAGCTAACGATAAGGTGCGCATACAATATGCTTCTAAGTATGCAAGTATTGCTAATTATTGGAAAAAGTGGATTGGAGAAAATCGAGGATTGGAAAAAGCAAATGCGATTCAATTAAAAGAAGAAAGAGAAACTGCATTTACAAAAGCTACAGCTGGAATGGAAGAGTACTCTTCTGTACTTCCTGAATTAAAAAAGAGATATGAGGCAATTGAGGGCTATGCTTTAGCTAGAAGCTTTTTTGTTGAGATCCCATATCGAAAAATGGAAATGTTGCGTTTGTCTAATCGTTTTAAATCCATTGTGACCAAAACCAATAAAGGGGAAGAAGTGGACGATGCCACCGTTAAAAAATTAAAAGAGCAAGTTAAAGCGCATTTTAAGAATTTTGATTTGTCAACAGAATTGGCTGTTTCACAAGTATTGTTGCGAGAATATAAAGCTAAACTAGACCCACAATATGTTCCGGCGTTGTTAAAGGGTAGTAAAGCTGAGTTGCTTACCAATGATTATAAAGCTTACGTTAAAAAATCAAATTTCTTGACAGAAGAGCAGGTTTTGGGATTACTTGATAATTGGGGTAAAAGTGCTGCTAAAAAAGTAAGCAAAGACCCAGTATTTAAATTGATGAACGAGTTCTGGGACATCTATTTCAAAGAAGTCCGACCAAATTACTCAGCGTATTCAAACCAAATTGATTCGCTAAGTAAAATTTACGTTAAGGGCTTAAGAAAACATGTTCCGGGCACGTATTACCCAGATGCAAATTCAACTTTAAGGTTGGCATATGGGCAAGTAGATAACTACAACCCGAAAGATGGGGTAATGTATGATTTCTTCACAAGTGGAAAAGGAATTTTAGAAAAGTATGATCCTGAAAATGTAGATTTTGACTTACCTAAAAGATTAGTGAAGTTGATAGAAGATAAAGATTATGGGCAATATGCTGATGAAGATGGTAGTTTACATGTGTGTTTTACTGCTTCAAATCATACAACAGGAGGGAACTCTGGCAGTCCTGTTATTAACGCAAATGGAGAGCTAATTGGCTTGAATTTTGACCGAAATTGGGAAGGTACTATGAGTGACATTAATTACGACATCAATCAATGTAGAAACATCTCTGTCGATATTAGGTATGTGTTGTTTGTAGTAGACAAATACGCAAATGCCGGTCATTTGGTGAAGGAGATGAAATTAGTTTCAACAAAAAAATAAATACTTGAAAAGTAAAAAAGAAATAGTAGACAATTGGTTACCACGATATACAGGAGTTCCATTAGAAGCTTTTGGTGAATATGTCTTGTTGACCAATTTCAGTGATTATATCAAGATGTTTGCTCAGGAATTCGATGTAGAAATTGAAGGACGGGATAAACCTATGCAGTCAGCAACAAGTAAAGGCATTACCATAATTAATTTTGGTATGGGTAGTGCAATGGCAGCTACTGTGATGGATTTATTATCGGCGATTTCGCCAAAGGCAGTTTTGTTTTTGGGTAAATGTGGTGGATTAAAGAGAAAGACCGAATTAGGCGATTTAATACTGCCAATTGCAGCAATTAGGGGAGAAGGTACCAGCAATGACTATATGCCGCCAGAGGTGCCTGCATTGCCAAGTTTTCGATTGCAAAGGGCCGTGTCTTCAATGATAAAAAAACATCAACTTGATTATTGGACTGGAACTGTTTATACCACCAATAGAAGAGTTTGGGAACATGACGAAGAGTTTAAAGAATATCTTCGTGAAATCAGAGCCATGGCAATTGATATGGAAACGGCAACTATTTTTTCTGTAGGATTTGTAAATAGCATTCCGCATGGGGCGCTGTTGTTAGTTTCTGATAATCCAATGATTCCTGAGGGTATAAAAACTGCTGAGAGCGATAAGAAAGTTAGTTCAAATTTTGTGAACAATCACCTTCAAATAGGTATAGATGCTTTATTAGAATTAAAAGAGTCCGGAGAGTCGGTTAAGCATATGCGATTTGAAAGTCCTTCAGATCATTGAAAAAAGAGAGTTACAAAAAAAGCCTCGCAATTTGCGGGGCTTTTTTTGTAACTCGTTCTTATGTAGTTTTTGTTAATCCTCTTCTTCTATTTCAACCATTTTGAATGGTATGTTAATTATTGCTTGGTAATCTTCCCCAGCCTCTAACATATCTTCATCATCTTCTTCATAGTGCCAATTAATTGTAACTCCACCCCCAGCTTCATTAATTTTTTCCAATTTCTTGAATACATCAAGGATACATTTCGAAGAACTAGTATTGAAGTATTCTAATACTATATCAACTTTTGTCGCTTCCTTAACAGCACCTGCATAACCTTCTAAAGAGTCAACCAGAGGTTTGTAAAAATCAATTGAGTTTTCCGGAATTGATCTTCCTTGAATCAATAATTTTCCTTCTTCGGGGTTGAACTTAATAGTTGGTGTCTTAGGACTTCCTTCTATCTGTCTCTTATACACATCTGACGCTGCCGAC
>CAJXRL010000076.1 GCA_913059105.1 uncultured Flavobacteriales bacterium | reverse complement strand
GCCTGTCTCGTGGGCTCGGAGATGTGTATAAGAGACAGATCTTAATTAATGGGCGCATTACTTTTCCTATTATTTTATTGGCTTTTAAATAGACTTCAACCTCTAATTTAGAAAATTCTTTTTCAGATGTAATTCTAAATAAAGTAATAAGCGAATCCAAAAATGGAACATCAAATGTTTCTTCAATATAAATTAGTTCTTGACTACTGGTATTGGCGAAAATGGTTTTTATGTCTACATTTTTTCCATTGATTACACAAGTATGGTTTCTTCCTAGACCATTTAAACTTTTAGGATCATATTTTAAATCTTCTAATCCTGGATTCCATTCTATCCTTTTACTAAAATCCACAACATATTGGAAGATGTCATTTGGGTCAGCTTTAATTAAGGTGTCCAATTTTAAGGGAGTAATTCCGTCAAGCTGTGGCATTTCTGACGCTTTTGTTTCTTGATTAACTTTTCTTTCTAGCTTATAATTAACATAGCTGTAATTGCCAAAATCAAATTCATCTTGTATCGATTGAGACTCTTCTCCTAATTTTTCTTGAATTTGTAATTTATTTTTGATCCAATAATCTTCGCTGAATAGGATATACTCATTTGTATTTACTTTATTCTTTAATAATCGATGGAGGGTAATTACTTCCGGGCCAAAAGGTTTTTTGGTTCCATTCAATTCTATCATCTCTGTTTCTCCAACATGAATGACAAATTTAATTTCTAATTCATTTGCTTTCGAACATGCCCCACAATTACATACCCTCTTAAAGCGGTATAGATCAAGATGAGCATGAAATTTTTGATACATGGAATGGATTGTATCAATTAACTTTTTTGGACTACTATTTTTCTCCGATTTATAGTAAAATAATGCGTCACCTTCAATTTCTGCTAGTTCAAAGCTATTTTGGTTCTCTTTGATTAGCAATTCTAATAGCTCCGTAATAATGTGTTTAGAATGCCTTATTTCTACCTCCTTAACAAAAGAGGTAAACCCTGAAATATCTGGCATAAATAAAACCGTCATGTTGTATATATTGAGCCTTAAAATTAGAGTTTTTGCTGAATCACTATTTTCTTATAAAGTCCAATCAAGTTATTAAATGTTAATTTTTTTAACCAAAGAACCGATGCTCAATCCTTGAAAAAGAACAGAGAAAATAACTACTGTATAGGTAATAAATAAAATAAGTTCGTTTGATGTTCCTAGTGGTAACGAAATAGCTAAAGCAAGTGATATTCCACCACGTAAACCACCCCAACTTAATACGGTTGTCGTTTTTAATTTATCTCCTTGATGTCTCAATAAGGATATTGGAATAAATACCGAAATAAAACGAGCAATTAGCACAACTACAATAGAAGCTAGACCTAAATAAAAGAATGTTAGATTAAATTCTAAAATATGAATGTAGAGACCAATTAAGAGAAATAGAATTCCATTCATAACTTCATCTAATACTTCCCAGGTATTGTTTAACAAACTTCTTGCTTCTCCTATATTTTCTTTTACATTGAATTTATTACCGATTATTAATCCGGTTACTACCATGGCAAGAGGACCGGAAACATGAATTAGAGAAGCTACCGCATAACCTCCCATGGCTATACTAAGACTAATCATTACCACTAGTTGTGGATTCTCTTTAATAGATTTCATTAGGAAATAGCCTATGAACCCTAGAATTATCCCATAAACGATTCCTCCTACAGCTTCTTCAAGAAAGAGGTAACCAACTTCATTGGCAATAGCTTCTGCACCTTCCATTGTACCCAATAAAAGTAGAATTCCCGAAAAGACGACAACACCAACACCATCATTAAATAAGGATTCTCCTTCTATTTTTAGTTCTAAACTTTTACTTACTCCTGCACTCTTTAAGATGGCTATTACTGCAATTGGGTCGGTGGGAGAAATGAGTGCTCCAAACAACAAACAATGTATTAAAGGAACTGATATTCCGGCAAATGGAGCAATAATCCATAATAGAGAACCAACGATTGCGGTCGAAATCAAAACTCCAAGACTTGCAAATAAAATGACTGGAATTTTCTCTTTGGCAAGGTCCTGAATATTTACATGCATAGCCCCTGCAAATAGCATGAAGCTTAACATTACATCTAACAATAAAGTTTTGAAGTCTGCATCAATAATAAGCCCGCAGAAAAAGGCATAAAGATCTGGGAAATAGTTCTTGGAAAAAATAATTATGAAAGCGACTAACAGACCCAAGATCATTAATCCAATGGTATTGGGAAGTTTTATCCAACGATAGTTGATATAACTCATGAATGCAGAAACCAAGAATAGAATACTAAAAGCTTGAAACATAATTGTTATTTTTTATTTAAATACTTTCCTACAAATAACGCTACCACGATCGCCAAGTAGAACTGACCTATAATACTCATAATTAAAGTTACTGATTGTGCTTGTGGTGTAATTGGTGTAATGTCGCCATAACCTACTGTAGTTATGCTTATAAAACTGAAATAGTAATAAATGTATCCTCCTATTGCTTCTCCATGGGAAAATGATCTGGGTAGAACAGTATCGATAAATTCAAAGATAATTCCACCAATCAAACCGATAAATAGATAGCCTGCTACAGCACCTAGTATGCTTTGAAGGTCAAAGAACTTAGATTGAACCAAATCTTTAATCATCATAAAACACAAAAAAGAAAAGAAAAAGAGCGATGCAATAAGCCTTGCGACATGCAGGTTGAAATTACCGACGGACATGTATTCTAACCAAATGATGATTAGAGTAACAACAGCTATAGCATAATAGATGACTTTAAATCTCTCCTCTTTACAGATACTGATACCAGCGAGGATGACCAAACTAAAGTTGATCACCACAATTAAGGCAGGTATTGAACTAAAAATTAAGAGGTGAATTGGTGTGAGTAAAAAATTCACCAACGACAAAAGCACAAATAGAAATTTGCGCTCTTGAAGGTGATGTTTTAAGATTTTCATTATTATATTAAGGATGAATCACAAACAATATCCAGAAGAGCAGGTCCGTCGTGCGCTGCAATTTTTTCCATTGCTGCGTCTAAATCTTCTCGTTTTTCGACACGAATTCCTAAAGCGCCGCAGTTTGTGGCAAAGTCTGCAAAATTTGGATTGTGCAATTGAGTTGTCCAAACGTCAAACTCTGCAGCCTTTTGTTCTTTCGAAATCTTCCCCAATTCAGAGTTGTTCAATAAAATGTGTTTGATTGGCATGTTGTATTTAACCAAAGTAGTTATTTCGGCAAGGTATTGCCCTAAACCTCCATCTCCAGAAACCGACCAAACTGGCCTTTTATCACCTTCAGCTGCCCAAGCTCCCATAGCTGCAGGTAAAGCAAAACCAATAGAACCTAAATAGCCCGACATTAAAATGGATTGCTGTTTACATTCAAAGTATCGACCAAAAGAATAGGCGTTGTTTCCAACATCTACTGTAATAATAGCATCTTCGGGGGTAATCTTATTCATGGCTTCAAATACGGCGATGGAACTTATTCCTTCCCCTTTATCGTCTAGCATTCTGCTTTCTTTCTCTTCTCTCCAGATTCTCCATCTTTCCGCTATTTCTTCTCTTCTATCAACGGTCGATAACTTTCCTTTTAATTCGTCCATGAAAAGATTCGCGGTAACTCCAATTTCTCCCCATAAGGCAGCATCAACTTTGTGAAATTTACTAAGCGTTAATGGATCAAAATCTACTTGTATTGTTGGCTTTTTCGGTGTAATTCCAGTGTGATTTGAGAAAGAAGACCCAAATACGATTAACAAGTCGCTTTCATTCATAAACCAAGAAGCGATTGGTGTACCGCTTCTTCCCAAAACCCCACAACCCAATGCATGATGGTCTGATAGCAGTCCTTTTGCTTTGAACGTTGTAATTACCGGACAATTCATCATTTCCGCAAAAGCCATGATGCTTTTCATGTTGAATTTGGCTCCATGTCCTACAATAATGGCAGGTCTGTCTGCTTTAACAATCATCTCCTTTGCCTTTTCCATCATTTCCCTTGGCGGAGTAATGTCAAAAGGAGTAATTCTTCCTTCTGGAGTTTGTGCTTTTTCGTTCTCAGGCTTTGGTAAGATCTGTACTTCATCTGGAAAAGTAATGTGCGACACATCTCTATTGATAATCGCATGTTTTATCGCTCGTGTCATTAACTCAGCATGTTTGCTGTGTTCTTGAACGCCATGATTAAAGTCAGCAACTGTTTGAAAAGCTTTTACTAAATCTACTTCTTGAAAAGCTCCAGTTCCAATTACCTGAGTATCGACTTGACCAGTTAATGCGATGATAGGGGCACGATCAACTTTTGCATCCCAAAGGCCAGTGAATAGGTTTGTTGAACCTGGTCCTGCGATTGCAAAACAAGCAGCAGGTTTTCCAGTCAATTTTCCGTAAGCCGATGCTGCAAAAGCTGCTGCACCTTCATGTCTGATTCCAAAAAATCTTAAGTTTCCTTTTTCTTCTTGCCTTTTCATAGCATCTGCTACGCCTAGGTTACTGTGACCTACCATTCCGAAAACAGCATTTACTCCCCAATTAACCATGGTTTCTATCATGACATCCGAAACCGTTTCTACATGAGCTTCCTCTTCTTCAATTCCGACATAAATGGCATCTTTTTCTTCCCTTACTTGAAAAGTAGGCACCCCATCATCAAATCCACCTGGAGGTAAACCCGTACAAGGATTGAAATCCCAACCATGCCAAGGGCATCGTAGCATTCCTCCTTCTATTGATCCTTCTCCTAAAGGCCCGCCCTGATGAGGGCAGCGATTCTCTAGTGCAGAAAACTTACCGTCAAAATGCGTTAGACATATTCCATGATGTTCTGCCGTTACTGTCATAACTCTTCCTTCTGGAAGTTGTCCTTTATCTTCAAGCACTTTGTGCCAAACTGTTTTTTTACTCATCTGGATTATTTCTATTGATTGTTTTCTTTTTTCTCTTTTTTACTAAGATTGAACAGCACCCCAATGCTGAAAACACTTTGCGCCAAATCACTTGCTACATATTTGTATTCTGCAAAGGGGAAATACCTGCCGTATTCTAAGTGAAATCCAGCTCCAAGGTTTAAACCCAAGCTTGTTTTTTCTTCATGAATATCTAGCTCTTTTTCCGTTTCAATCGCATAATTAATTCCCAGTAGTGGATAAAATCCAATGGACTCACTTAACTTAAAAATGTAGTGTCCGCTAAATCCATATTCAACTAATTCGCGCTCTAACGCTCCTTCCTTTATTTTAGGGAAATAAGCAAATTCAGGGCCTAAACATATTTTGTGATTTGGAAAAAAGTAGACCCTAATGTTTGGAGCAAATTGTTGAATGTCATCTCCGTAAGAACCACCAGCCCCAAGCATGAATTGGGCATTACTGCTTTGAGTAAAGCCTAAACAAAATAGAATCGGCAGTGCTATTTTTAGTTTTAATTGGTTGATTGTTGTGTTCTTCATTGTCGAAAAGCGTGAATAGCTTCGGTTAAAAAATTAGTAGCACTATCTTCTTTAACTCTCGTTGCACGGAGTGTAGCCGCTTTCCATTCTGCAGTTTGCCATTCTCCAATGCTCAACGCTTTGAAGTTTTTCGTTTCTACAGAATCGTCTCCATTATAACCGCTAACGTAAAAATAAAAATCGTCAATAGCACTATCCGGTACAGCCAGCCCAAACCCAATAGATAATGACTCACTTGCCACCGTATAGGCACCTAAATCAAAATGATGTGGCCAAATTCTTAGGTCTGAAGTTAACTCTTGCTTCTTCAGTACTGTTGCAAAGGAGCTTTGTCCAATATCAAACAAACCTGAAATTCTACTTAATTCAGCTTTGCTTTCTAATTTAAATGTAGAGTCGTCCGATGGAAAAGGGTAGGGTAGTTCGTAATGTAAATGGTAAATGTAAATCATCCCTATATTAGATTTAGCTTGACTCTTGATCCAAGTCTTTACTTCCAAGTGTGATTTCCCGTTCAAGGGAAATTCAATTCTTTTTTCTGGATTCGACCAAATCAATGAAAACGTTTTTAGACTTAAAGACAGTTGATCTCCTTTATCTGACAAGGGCCAAGTAGACAATTCGTGTGAATCTTTAGACCATCCGATATTAGTATGACTATCATCGTCTCTTTTCTTTATAAAACTTATTCCTGCTCCGGCTAAATATTGAGCTGCTAAGTGTACTTGTTTTACCATGTAGTTATGTTTTTAAAATTTTATGCCTGCGTAATTGATTCCTGTTAAGTGATGAATGTCTCTGCTAAAGGTTACTAAATCTTCTTTGTTGAATTTAGTGATGTCATCGTAGCCGCAAGCCCTTGCAATTACTTTCATCAAATCCGTAGAAGCTTCAAAGAAATTTTTCAATTGCATGGCAGAACTGTGAATTTTGATTCTTGCTCGTAAATCTTCTTTCTGCGTGGCAATACCAACTGGACAATTGTTCGTGCTACAAGCTCTCATTCCTAAACAGCCAATGGCTTGCAAAGCGCTGTTCGAAACTGCAATTGCATCTGCACCTAGCATCATCGCTTTTGCAAAATCTTCTGCTATTCGTAAACCGCCAGTAGCAATTAGTTGAACATCATAAACGCCTTGATCGTCTAAAAACTTTCGAGCTCTAGCAATAGCCGGGATGGTTGGTATGTTAATGTTGTTTCTCAATACCGTTGGAGCAGCTCCAGTTCCTCCACCTCTTCCATCTAAAATAATGTAATCTGCTCCTGCTTCTAATGCAAAAGCCATGTCTTTTTCAATGTGACTTGCTGCAAGTTTAAATCCTATAGGCACGCCGCCAGTTACTTCGCGAACTCTGTCTCCAAAATCACGAAAATCTTTTACTCCATGAAAATCAGGGAATGTTGCAGGGGATATAGCAGAAACTCCTTCTTTCAATCCTCTTACTTTTGCAATTTCACCTTGAACTTTACTTCCAGGTAAATGTCCTCCGGTTCCTGTCTTTGCTCCCTGCCCTCCCTTGAAATGAAAGGCTTGGACTTTTTCTAATTTGTCCCAAGAAAATCCAAATTGAGCAGAAGCCAATTCATATAAATATTTGCTATTCGCTGCTTGTTCATCCGGTAACATTCCGCCTTCACCAGAACAAATTCCTGTGCCCGCCATTTCTGCTCCCTTCGAGAGTGCGATTTTTGCTTCACGAGATAACGCTCCAAAACTCATGTCAGAAACAAACAATGGAATGTCCAATTCAAGAGGTTTCTTAGCTCTACTTCCAATTACCACTTTTGTTGCCACCTCTTCATGATCAAGCAAAGGTCTACTTGCCAATTGTGCTGGTAAGAATTGTATGTTTTCCCATTTTGGTAAAGTATCTCGATCAACTCCCATGGATTCTGTAAAACCATGATGCCCAAGGTTTTTTAAACCATTTTTTGCCAACTCTTTAATATAGCCTGTATACGGTTCAGTACTCTCAGGATGTGTGTCAGCATAGGTTCCTAAATATTCATCTCTGTTAAAAGGTTGCGGGCTTTTTACTTCAAACTCCTTAATTTCTGCTTCGTCGACACAAACAAATCCATTCTCAATGTGGGTCGTAAATTTGTGCAAGACTTCTTTATTATTGTACTCGCTTACCCCTGTATCCACTCGATAATCCCAGCCGTGAACCCCGCAAATCAGGTTATGACCATCTATATGACCATCAGACATCATTGCACCTCTATGAAGACATCTACCATATAGAACGGAAATGTCTTCGTCAAACTTTACAATTACTAAATCTGTATTGATGGCTAAGCCATGTTTTGGCTCTTTGTCTGGTATATCTGTTACTTTAATAAGTTGAATTAATTTCATACGTTGCTCGTTTTAGTATTCCTTATTTCTATAGTCCTAGAGTCATATTGAATGACTCCTTCTTTCCTTAAGTTACTCAGTACATTGCTTACCGTTTGTCTCGAAGTATTTGTTAATGAAGCAATATCAGCATGGGATAATAAGTTTTTAGCCTGCATCGTATCATGCACAGTTGTGCCAAAATCATTGATGTAGTCTACTATGTATTCCTTTATCCGAGTTTTACTATCTTTATATAAAAGGTCTGATAAACGTCTTTCTAGTTTTCGAATTCGGAGACCATTGAATTTTAGAAGATCATTCTTTAATGATGGAAACTGTTCCAATATCTGTTGCATTTGTTCTTCTTTAATAAAACAAATCACCCCATCCTCTAATGCAACAGCTTTATCTGCGTCTGGCTTATCATCAAAAAGTGAAAGCTCTCCAAATATATTGCCCTTCTTAATAATGTGCTTTGTTAAATTGCTTTCAGAAGAAACTACTTTGACCGATCCTTCTTTTAAAAAGAAGATTACCTGTTTGTCTTCTTTGTTAAAGTGTAATTCATCTCCTTTTTGAATCGAGGTCATTTCCAATACCTCACATAACTGCATTAGTTTCATTCGATCCATCTTTTTCATAAGATTGAAATCTTCCAAAAACCAAAACTTTGCAATGTGCTTCATTCATTCAAATATAGCTTAACCTTATAGTTATGCAAGTCACAAAAATGACAGTTTGTCGTTTGAAGTAAGTTTTGAGAAAGCATCTCCAGAAGTTAGGAAATGTTTTACCTGTGCTTATTCATGAATCTTTTTGGAGGGACTATAAATATTCCAAAACGAATCAGCGGAGCTTGATTCAATGTGTTTCTAACCAAAGGCTCATCATTGTTGATTACGGTATTTGATTCTGTCAAATCAAACCGAAAGTTGGCTCTCATTCCGGCAGAAACAGTAAACCATAAAAAATCATAGATTTCTCGTTCGTAAGTAACCATGGAAATAAATTCGGAATAAGCCAAGAACAAGTTCTTATCAGTTAATTGATCAAAAGTCAAAACATAGTTGGCTCCATTTAATCGATTTATTAAGTAGAAATAGTTTTTTTCGTTGGGCTGGTACCTAAATTCTGTTTTTAGCGGCAGTAAAGCTTCGAAACCCCATTTTTTATTGAATTGCTTGTTGTAATGAAGAATAGGGTAAAGGGCCAATCGACCGAATCGATAGCTATAGCTTAATCCATATCCCCAGGTTTTTGAGGCACTCACCTTTGTTCCATACAAAGAGGTTACTGACGATCTAAAATAATTGAAAGCTTTACCATCATTAAAATCGCCGTTTAAAGAAAATGATACTCTTGTATAGAAGTAATGTCTTCCTTTAAACCTTTTGTCGAGATAAATTGTTGAGCCAACAGTTCGAAGCGGTTTCTCTTCAAGGTGTCGATGAAATTCACTTTGTAATTGATTCGAATTTTCAAACTCAAACTCTTCGTTCCGATAGTTTAAACCCATGAAGATTTGAGTTTGTTTTTTTAAGATTAGCGGGAATTTTAATTTAATTTCTACAGATTCATTGTGCCTAATCTCTCCATTTTGCTTAGCAATAGAGTCTCTAAACTTTGAAGTAATGCCGTAATCTAAGGTGCTTTGCTGTATTATTGAAATTCCTTTAGGGCGAGACATATTTGCAATGTTTGGAATACAAAATCCATTAATATCGCAAATGCCCATGTTCAGCAATGAATCAATCTTGCTTTGTTGAGCTGAAATTAGCAAGCAGGTAAAAGAGAAAAAGAATAGGAGAGACTTCTTAATCATAAAGGGGAGGCAAAATAACGAAATCTTCAGCTACAAAAAATCCCCATCGCATTACGATGAGGATTCTGTTCACTTGTGACCTCGTAGGGACTCGAACCCCAAATCTCCTCGGCCGTAACGAGGTGCAGTATCCAATTATGCTACGAGGCCATTTTCGTGGGTGCAAAAGTAGAAATTTTGAGTTGATTTAAAACTAAACTGATCGTTTATTTTCTTGAATTATATTGAAATTGCAAGGACTGAATGATGGCTTTAAAAATATGTCATGATCATAGCTAATTTAGTTCGACTTTTACTGTCTCTGCCAGCCGACTAATGTCAATCTTCATTCCATCTTTATCAGGTTGAATTACATTCACAAATTTCTCACCCCATTTCACCTCATTGGCTTTATAAGAAGAACGAGAATAAACCGTTTGAGAAAAAGACTCGTCAAAAGCTTTTATCAATATAATTATTTCAACATCTCTTTCTGCAAGTTCGCTCGCAGTAATTTTATGAAAAGGACTATCTGCATCAATCGGATGAACAATAGTCCAGGTGTATGGTAAAAACGATACTTTATTTCTTCTGTCTCTTATACACATCTGACGCTGCCGACGATCTACTCTGTGTAGAT
>CAJXRL010000075.1 GCA_913059105.1 uncultured Flavobacteriales bacterium | reverse complement strand
TCTACACAGAGTAGATCGTCGGCAGCGTCAGATGTGTATAAGAGACAGGACTTACGACAATATCACCATGCGAAATTTTCTTTTGATCCCCTTAATTTTATTCTCATTCCTCTCAAACGGACAAAATTGGACAACGAGTACATTCCCCGGCAATGCCAACATTATGGATATATCATTCAGCCCCGACTCAACAGGGTGGGCAGTTTCATTTGTACCTCCAGGAATTTATAAATCAACGGACTATGGTCAAACTTGGCGATGGAATAAAACTCTTCCAGTAACTTTAACAAAAGCAATTCATTTCATAAGTGACAGTATTGGCTTCATTGGAGCATTGAATGGTAATTTACCTATTATTTACAAAACAATTGACAAAGGACTGACTTGGACGCAGTCTTCTATTTCAGGTGGCTTTGGCAGTTCTATTAATTCCATCCAATTTATTAACACAACTGACGGGTATGCGTTTGGAAACTGGGGATCACTTTTCTTGACTACTAACGGAGGATCCAATTGGACTGTGCAACCTTCTAACTTATTTTCTAACCACATTTGGACTGGCTTTGTGTTTGGTGCTCATGATTTGTTGCTTGCATCGGACAACTTGTATCGAAGAACACCTACTGCAAATTGGAGCACTCCATATTTAGGTCAAACCTCAGATATAGATTTTGTAAGTAATATAGTTGGGTATGCTATTACTGACTCTTCCTTTATAAAAACTACGAATAGAGGTGTTAGTTGGACAGTTATTTCAAATAACCCATTACCAAATACTTCAGTTAAAAGTTTAGTTGCCATAGACACAAATGAAATTTATATTGCTGGCAATCAAAATCGAATTTATAAATCATTGAACGGCGGTCTCACTTGGAATCTAGAACTACCAATAAATAATAGCCAAAGAATAATAGCGCTTACAAAGTTTGGACCGGACGTTTGGGCGGCTGGATCCAATGGTCAAATCTTTAAAAAACAAAGAACAACTGTCGGGGTAGATGAAAACACGCTAAAACCAGCTGAGTTTAACATTTATCCAAACCCTTTTATCAAAAATATAAGAATAGACGGCTCGTCTAACCAAGAAAAACAGATTTCAATTTTCAGTCAAACAGGTTCTTTATTGAAAACAATAAAAACAAAAAGCTCTCTTTTTAATTTAAGTGATTTAAAGGATGGAATCTACTTTATAAGAATCGAGTCAGGAAATCATTCAGTTACTAAAAAACTAATCAAAATAACACCATAAGGATTTATACAAGTCACTCACTTATCCATTAAGCATTTAAGACCCATAAATGTCTGGAAAGAGAAGTGTGACAACCATCAAAAATTTAAGTTCAACCTAAGCGCTCCAATTCTTTCAAATCGATGTTCATTATACTCTTTTTGGTAAGTTGAATTTGTATTCCAAGTTAAATTATGAACTTCTGCTGTAGAGTTTTACTTCAAGAATCTCCATCTCGACTCTAATCCAATAGAAATATTGGATGTAACTAAAAATTCCACACCAATCGAAGGCATCACTCCAAATCCAATAGCATCGGTTTCTGTCTCAGAAGATTCCGCTGTCATTCCATGTACAGAAAAACTATCATTAAAACTTTTGATGAACACAAAATCTGATGCAGCGTACAATTTAAAAAATCCTTTTGTTACCATCCCTTTTGATACACCTACACGCAACATACCCTCCTGGAGTTCATACGACAAGTAACCTCTATCTCTGCATTCAGGACAAGGTTTTGATTTAAATTTTTCCTCTACATACTCCACTCCAATAAGGATTGTCAAAAATTTTATATGCCGCTCTAAAGTAACTCCAGCAAATAAATTTGGAGAAAATTCTTTAAAATTGATTGGACTAGGATCATTCAGTAAAATTATTCCTGCTATCCATTTTTTATCAAATCTATTGTCTTTTTTATTTTGGCAAAAAGCAAAAGTAAATTGTAAGATAATTAACAAGAAAATACAGGCTTTTAACATATCTAGCTCAATTAAAGATTTGATACAACATTCTATATATCGATTAACCTTGAATTCTATCGCTTTGCCATTGGATTTGCCAAATTCTTGTAATCAATTAATTCCATGCGCACAGAACCAATTAATATTTTAGCTCTTGCCAAAACAGGAATCTTGTTTTCATCGTTAGTAATGTAAACCGTTAAGTCATCGTCTTTTTTAAAAACTCTCCCCTCTTGAACTACAGGATGGAATACCATGCATTCAAACTTTCCAGCATTCACTCGAACCGTTTTTATACCTGTATATCTTATTTTGATAGGATAAACCTCTCCATCAACAAAAGATTCAAATTCAAAAACTTGATCTTTCTTCGCATTGCTAAAATCAATGGTTCTTGCATAGTAGAAGGAAGAAATCATGTCTTGCACGCCATGAGGCACTTTGTATTCTTTCTTTTTTTGAACATACTCTACTTTCCCTTGATTTTGGAAAAACTTATAGTCTTGCTCCTTCTTATAGCCCCCTTCTTCAATTCGGCGAACAAACAACCAAGGAAAAATTCCTTCTTCATCTAAATAGGTTTCGTATTTGTCGCGCACCTTAAAAAACCAATCGAACGCTGAAATGCTATAGCCTCTGCCCACAATATGCAAAATTTCTCGGCCTTGAATTTTCTTTTTAACCTTCTTAACTTCTAAAGTTGCTTCCCCAGCATTCATTATGCCATAGGCCAACTTGTATTTTAAAAACTCCCCGTCTTTAAACGCCTTATTTTCAACTTCTCTAAATTCAAAAGTTTCTTCGACTGACGGTTCATCGTTGTTCTTTGTTTTAGCTTCTTGTTGAGCATGAGCTGCAACGCTTAATGTAAAAAAGCAAAGGACACTGAAAAGCGAAATCAATTTTTTCATGATGATTGTTTTCATTGTACCATTCAAAGAATATGCCATACCTCCTTTAATTAACTAAGGTTCTCAAATTTAGAACTTAAATCCCACAATACAACGCCGGCACTTACTGATATATTGAGTGAATGTTTTGTTCCTTTTTGTGGAATTTCAATTACCGCATCACTTTTATCAATAATATCTTGTTCTACACCATATACTTCATGGCCGAAAACCAACGCTAGCTTATCCCCCAATTTAACTTCAAAATTATTTAGCATTATACTGCCTTCGGTTTGTTCAATGGATAAGACCGTATAGCCTTCTTCCTTTAAAAGGTCCACTGCAGAATCAGTTTTTTCAAAATATTTCCAATCCACCGATTCTGTTGCTCCAAGTGCCGTTTTGTTAATTTCTCTATGTGGTGGCTGAGCTGTGATTCCACATAAATAAATTCCTTCAATTGCCATTGCATCTGCGGTTCTAAAAACCGAACCAATATTATTCAGGCTTCGAATGTTGTCTAAAACAACTATAATCGGTGTTTTAGTTGCTTTTTTGAAACTTTCAAGGTCAATTCGACCCAACTCTTCGTTGGCTAATTTTCGATTCATGCTGTAGTTTATTTGTGAAAAACTATTGATAAGTAGGAAGCAACAAAAGTAGCACCAGCAAAGCGATCTTATTACTTTTAGAGTTCTAAAAAAATGTAGTGAGTAAGAAAGCAAAAACCGCCAAGACCCCAACCGTCACCCCGCTGATGAAGCAGTTCAATCAGATTAAGGCGAAATACCCTGATGCGGTATTGCTTTTTAGGGTTGGTGATTTTTACGAAACCTTTGGTGACGACGCAGTTAAATCTGCGAAAACCCTTGGAATTACACTTACAAAAAGACATAACGGCTCCGCAAATGAAATTGCTTTAGCAGGATTTCCACACCATTCCATCAATACGTATTTACCAAAATTGGTAAGAGCTGGTTTCAGAGTAGCCATTTGCGACCAATTAGAAGATCCAAAACAGACCAAAAACATTGTCAAAAGGGGCGTTACGGAACTGGTAACTCCAGGAGTATCCTACAACGACGAAGTCCTTTCTCAAAAATCAAATAATTTTTTAGCTGCTGTTCATTTTGCGCACGGAAAACAAAATAATGGATTGCTTGGGGTTTCTTTTCTAGACATTTCTACTGGAGAATTTCTAGTAGCAGAAGGAAACAATGAACACATCGACAAACTATTACAGAGTTTTCAGCCAAGTGAAGTGCTATTTCAAAAACAGTATAAAAAAGAATTCGAAGCTCAATTTGGAACAGGCTTTTTCACGTATCAACTTGACGATTGGGTGTTCACCAAAGAATTTGGTGAAGAGAACTTATTAAAACATTTCGAAACAAAATCGTTGAAAGGTTTTGGTGTTGAAGATTTGAATGCAGGAATTGTAGCTGCAGGTGCGGCGTTACATTACTTGGCAGATACCAGACATGACAAACTCAAACACATTAATAAAATTGCAAGAATAGACGCCAACAATTACGTTTGGCTTGATCGGTTTACCATTCGAAATTTAGAATTGATGTATTCTTCAAATGAAGGAGCAACAACGCTTTTGGACGTTATGGATGAAACCATTTCTCCCATGGGCGCTCGTATGATGAGACGGTGGATTGCCTTACCATTAAAAGATATCAAACCTATTCAAGAGCGACTTTCTGCAGTTGAATATTTGCTAAAAGAAAATGAAATTTCGAAAGTCTTAGGACAACCTATTTCTCAAATTGGTGATTTAGAACGACTTATTTCCAAAGTTTCAACTGGGAGAATAAATCCAAGGGAATTGAAGCATCTCTCCTCTGCTATGGCATCGCTAGCTCCTATTAAAGAATGTGCTCAAAATGCAAAAAACAGCAGTTTAAATCGCATCGCTGAACAGATAAATTTATGCGAATCTCTTGTGGAGAAGATTCACAATCAACTGGATGAAGAACCACCAGTTCTAGTCCAAAAAGGCAATGTAATTGCCAATGGAGTAAATAAAGAGCTGGATGAATTAAGGAAACTTCAAACAGGAGGGAAACAAATGTTGCTGGATATGCAACAAAGAGAAATTGCAGCAACGGGAATTTCTTCGCTCAAGATAGCATTCAATAATGTTTTTGGTTACTATATTGAGGTTAGAAATTCACACAAAGACAAGGTTCCAGATGAGTGGATAAGAAAACAAACGTTGGTCAATGCCGAACGTTACATTACCGAAGAACTGAAACAATATGAAACAAAAATTCTTGGTGCAGAAGAAAAAATAGGTGCTTTAGAAGCCCAACTATATCAAGTTTTGGTGCAAGAAACGGCCGAATACATTCTACCCATTCAACTAAATGCCAGCTTAATTGCACAGCTAGATTGCTTCTTATCTTTTGCCACCTTAGCGGAAGCTCGTAATTATGTAAAACCAGAAGTAAACGAAAGCTTAGCCATTGAAATTCAAGCTGGTCGTCATCCAGTAATTGAGCAACAATTAAATGCTGGCGAAGAATATATTTCCAACGACATTTATCTAAACAACAAAAACCAGCAAATCATTATGATTACTGGTCCCAACATGTCGGGTAAATCTGCACTATTAAGACAAACAGCCTTAATTACACTCATGGCGCAAGTCGGTAGTTTTGTGCCCGCTACGCATGCTAAAATTGGGCTAGTAGACAAAATTTTCACTAGAGTCGGCGCTTCTGACAACATCTCTTCAGGAGAATCTACCTTTATGGTAGAAATGAATGAGACAGCAAGTATTTTGAATAACATTTCCGAACGAAGTCTTATTTTACTTGATGAAATTGGAAGGGGAACGAGTACTTACGATGGAATTTCAATTGCTTGGGCGATAGCAGAATATCTACATGAAAATAAAATAGCTGCACCAAAGACCTTATTTGCTACCCATTATCATGAGTTAAATGAAATGACAAAAAGCTTTCCAAAGGTAAAAAACTTTAACGTTTCTGTGAAGGAAATTGGAAAGAAGATAATATTCATGAGAAAGCTAGTTGCTGGAGGCTCCAATCACAGCTTTGGAATTCACGTAGCAAAAATGGCGGGAATGCCAGCAACATTAATTCGTAGAGCAAATCAATTGCTTGTCGAATTGGAAAAAAAGAACAACGCAGAAGAAAACAAAGAAAAGATTCAAAAATTAGGTAAAGAAGTAGAAGATGAATTTCAGCTTAGTTTTTTCCAACTTGACGACCCCGTTTTAGAAAACATAAAAGAAGAGTTGACCAAAATTGACATCAATACGCTTACTCCGGTAGAAGCACTAATGAAGCTAAATGAAATTAAAAATTTGGTTGGGGGAAATTGATTTCTTAGTAATATACTAGCAATAATACTTTACCAATTATACCCTGCCGACCATTCATAGAAACTACGAATCTTGTTTTTATTTTCTTTGATCCAAAATTCGACTTGCTCATCGTTTTGATTTGAGAATACTAAATAAGCCAAGACTTTGTCGAATTTCTTATTTGTTAACGCTATGAAATAAGGTGCCAAAAATTCCCAATAAAAACCGGAATTGCCTTTTTTAGACTCACCCAATACGGTAAACATAGCGTTCAATTTTCTTTCAAATTGCTCAACCACTGCTATCTCTTTCTGATTTTCTCCCAAATCCAGTGCACTTTGCATGGAAAGCATTAATTCAATGCTTCTAAAATCGCTTTCACTTTTACCTTCACTTCCCAATTCCTCCAGACTTTCAGAGGGCAAACTTATTGATATTGAATACCCCCCAGTATTTTCAACATTTGAAAAAACTAACTCTTGAACAGAATCAAAGTTTTCTTTCGCCCTCCTGCTATCCGGCTCAATAGCGTGAAATCTCAAATAGCTTAATAATGCAGGAATTTTTTGCTTTTTCATGGCCAACATCCTGCCCAAAGCCAAGAATGAACTACTGTGATTTGGTCTGGCTTGAACCGATTGTTGGAAAGCCTCTATGGCTCCATCCCAATCACTTATTCCACCCATAGTTACACCTTTATTATACTGCAAAGAATAAAAACCTGGATGCTCTTGCAGTCCTTTATCGTATATTTTAATAGCATCCTTTGGCTTACCTGAAAGGTCCAAAGCATTGCCATATGTAGTGTAAATCAACTTTAATGGCTCCTTGTCTTTTGTTTTTATTTTCAAAGCTTTCTTACATGTTGATATTGCTTTCTTATATTCCTTCAATCCCATTTGTGAATAGGCCTTTTCGGCTAGAGCATGCATATTCTCATGATCAGACAAAAGCACTTTGTTGTACGTTGCAATTGCTTCTTTGTATTTTCCTTGTTCGTGGAGTTTTACTCCTTCTTCAATTAGTGTTTTATCGCCAGCTTGAGAGTAAAGTAGTGATGTGCTAGAAAACAGCACTATAAGGACAAGTATTTTTAGCATATTCGTAATCGTAAAATAGGATATACAAAAATTAAGAAAATATTTCAATTTAATAACAGATTATCAAAAAAGTAGCTAATTTTTAAATCAGTTAACCATTAAGTTGCAACCTCTTAAGTCTGAAACGTCCAAACGGCCTAGTATTTCGAACTGATTATCGGATACTTCCCTACCTAAATCATCTGTTCGAATAAACGCACAAGAAGAAATGTTAGCAAGATCAATGATATTCATTGCTCCAGATTGACCAGCTGAAACCAACTGAAATGGGTCATCTGGTTCCCTAATTAGAATCTTCATCCATGGAGGTGATTCAAAAACACCTTTGCCTTTAGAATAAGCTTGCGACAGCAATTCAGTCATTCCATATTCTGAATGTATGAGGTTAACGCCAAAATATTTTGATAGAATGAAATGTAATTCCTCGCGAACTAACTCTTTCCTCCTGCCCTTCATGCCTCCTGTTTCCATTACTATCAGGTTTTCGTTCGATTCAAGTTTATAACATTCGGCAAAATCAAGAAGCGCAAAAGACACACCGATGAGCAATACTTTTGTTTTGGTGCCTGCCAATTCAACTAAAATCTCATGTAACTCCTTTTGATTATTCAAAAAGAATCCGCTTTTAGGGTGTTTGCTTTTTTCTATGAAATCGTTCACCATATAAATAAGCGAAGAGCCTTGCCTTTCGAGATATGATGGTAATAATCCTAAAACACAATAGTCCTCTATTTTATCATAAAAATGCTCAAACCCAAATCGAAAACTCCTTTCATATAATTCCAGGTTCTTGACAAAATGTCTACTTATTTGATTACCTGTCGTTCCGCTGCTAGTAAAGATAGCTTCAGCCTCAAATTTCCCACCTTTCAATTCATGTGATTTAAATGCAGAAATGGGCAAAAATGGGATTTCAGTGTATTTCTTTACTTTCTCTGTTTTCACATTAATCAAATCGCAATAAGCCCTATAGCCTTGATTGTTATTGTATTGAAATTGAAATAATTCCAGGCATAAATCGTTAAATGATACCATTGACGTAGCAAATAGCTTTTTTCCAAAAGATGAATAAAATGATGCGATTGTAGAACTCAATGGGAAAGAATTATTCTGTTTAATTTTAAAGCATGAAAAGTTTTGTAAAAATAGGAATTGGTATGCTTTTTTTATCTGGTCTATTGGCCTGTCAAGAAGATAAAAACTTTCCAGATGTTCCTGAGCTTTTCTATCGGGATTTTCAGATCGTTGAAACAAACCAAGACCGAGGTCCTATTGCCATTTGGAAACTTGGCTTCACTGATGGAGATGGGAATATTGGGGTGCAAAATGATAAAGATTCAAATAACTTTATAGTAATAGGCTATCATTTTGTAGATGGAAAAGTAATTCCCTTGCCAAAACTGCAAGACTATCGTATCCCTGCCTCTGAGAATGTATCTTCTAGAAATGGGATTGAAGGGGAATTCAAATTTGAATTAGAACTAAACCCATATAAAAGCTCAGGTATTGATAGCATGTACTTAGAAGGTTATGTTATTGACCGGGCTTTTAATCAAAGTAATAGCATCCAAACGCCTGTCTTTTTAGAATAATTAAATATCGAATTACTCTACTATATTTTATAACGTTTTTAACAGTTAATCTGTATTATGCAGCTTAAGGCGTAAAAGCACGTGGAGAGACATGAATTTCCTCAAGTAAAGTATTTTTTTTCATTGATAAAACACAAGAAACCATCTCCGCAATATCTTCTGGCTGAATCATCTCAGATCGTTTCACATCGATTTCATCCCATGACGAAGTATTTACTGATCCGGGATAAATAGCAGAGACTTTTTTGTTAGTGCTTTTAAGTTCTTCACGCAAAGCATCATTCCACCCTTTAAATGCATGTTTACTTATTGAGTAATCTGCTGCAAAACTTGCAGACTTTAAGCTCATTACCGAAGCAATGTTTATAATATTATGCAAACGTTCCTTCGTATCTTGTTTAAGAATTTCCTGTGTTAAAGCAATTGCACTGTACAAATTAACATTCATCTGATCTTTTAATCTACTTAAATCTATCGCCGCAGCATTTTGCATAGAATACTCTCCAAGGTTATTTACCAGGACACTAGCATTTTTAAAAATAGAAGTATTTTCTGCTAATTTACTCACAACATTCCCTTTAGCCAGGTCGATTGATAGGGTTTCAACAATAATGTTCGGCTTGCTTAATTCTGTTGCACATTGTTCTAAGTCCTCTTTATTTCTTGCTAGAAGCACTACATCATACCCGAGTAAAACTAATTTCTCCGCTATGGCTTTCCCAATCCCCCTTGTTGCTCCCGATATAACTGCTTTCATTTTTCAAAAATAATGCAAATTACCCAATCTCCTTTACCTATTTTTGACCGACTTTCAAATGATTAGGCAAAAGAAAATATTAGTTGCTCCATTGAATTGGGGATTAGGGCATGCTACAAGATGTGTCCCAATAATTAGAGAACTGCAAAAACAAAAAGCCGTTGTTATTATTGGTGGAGACGGAATGGCTCTTGCGTACTTACAGGCCGAGTTTCCTGAATTGCAAAGTATTTCTATACCAGACTTAAAAGTTCGTTACCCTAAAAGTGGTGGGTTCTTACTTTATTTCGCAATCCGTATTCCTCGATTATTTGCTCACGTTAGAAAAGAGAATTTATTACTTCGAAAATTAGTGAGGCAACATGAAATTGACGGTATCATTTCAGATAATCGATATGGTTTATATCATAAACAGAAACCATCAGTGCTAATAACACATCAACTATTCATAGAAACACCAACCTTCAAGAAAACGGTACACTCCATTGTTAAAAAACTAATTGCAAAATTTAGTTTTTGCTGGGTGCCGGACACAGGAAATTCTAAGAATTTAAGTGGCCGTCTATCACATTCAGAAAACCCCATTTCAAAAGTAAAATTCATTGGACCTGTCTCTTATACACATCTCCGAGC
>CAJXRL010000074.1 GCA_913059105.1 uncultured Flavobacteriales bacterium | reverse complement strand
CAGCGTCAGATGTGTATAAGAGACAGAATTCCACACGCTTCTCCAGCATGGATGCCATTATTAATCAGCACAATTGACTTCCTGTTTTGCCTTGCTTTCTCAGGAGTAAAATCTCCATTTTTGGAAATTACAATTAAATGAATCGGCTTTCCAACATCAGATGTGCCAACTTCAGACAATTTCAAAAAGTCATTTCCTGAAGCCAAAGAACTATATGTTTCTATGAGTTCTTCGTAAGTATATGTCCTGTTATTTAAATAAGGTGACTCTTCTTGAGCATAAAAATTTACTCCAAATAAAATCAAGCAAAGCAGGGAAAAGTACGCAGCTCTATTCAACGATGATTTTTTTCACAATTGAACCTTGCTTGGTAATAACTTTATAGAAATAAATACCACTTGTAATCGGAGCTTTAATTTGTAAAATCCTTGCGTTTACCACTTTCGAACTTTTAATAATTTTCCCTTGAATATCAACCACTTCATAACCGATTAGGTCAATTCCTTTTTCAACTCGTAAAACCATAGCTTCCCCTTTTGAAGAAGGGCTAGGAGATAAGAAAATTCGATTTAATAAATCAACGTTGAGTGATCGTATTCCACTAGCACCTAAAACTTGTATATAGTTTTCTCGCAGCAATGTATCTATAGAAGTCCCCGCCGAAACAATTAATTGCACATCATAAAATCCTGTATCGGTAAAACTTACTTCGATATTTCTACTCGTAGAATTCCCACTTCTGTACACTACATTATTCGGATTAAAACTCCATTGATGCGATAAACTTAGACCACCAATGGAAAGGTTATTAAAGCCAAGCGTATCATTCAAATCTACCACTGTGGTATCGGCTGTAAAAATTGCTACAGATGGAATAAGAGGAGTAATTGCCCTTACGCTATCTCTGAATTCTACTGTTGTAGGAACAAACGTACCTGCTACAACTAATCCATTTACCTTCATTACAGGAATTCTTTCTTGATTCGAAATCCACTGATACTCTCTTGTATGGCTTGGTATGGAGACGTCCTGACCTGCGAAGCTAACCGTATCTATAGAAACCATATCGGTAATTACTCTTAGTGCACTAAAAGTTCCGTAAGGAGTTGTCACAGTTCCCCACGCATCTACTTCATTAATTCTATACCCAGCAGATCCGTAATAAATCGGAGGAAAGCCATTGTTCAGAATAAAGTTAAATGTTGAACTATCACGATCTAAGTAATCAAGTGGAAACTGGAACAACTCATCTTTATCTGAATAACTGCTAACGAGTTGTAAGATTGGGAAAAGCGGAATACCAGTAGGAACTGACGCAGCTCGATAGTCAATAGAAAAATCAGTTAATGAGCTATTTATAAAATTATACGAATCAGTTATAGAGGTGCCACCGAGGGAAAGAGTATCTGCAAAAAGTAACCCAATTCGATTATTCGGCACCGTATTATAAGGTGTTTGAGAAGAACTTACAAATCTTTGAACCGTTTGACTGACTGGTCTTAGAGAGTCAAAATTCCAGACTTGATTCGCTCCTGAACGTTGAAAGTTTAATAGAACTGACGTATCAAGTATTGCAGTACTAAATCGCAACGTATCTCCTGATATAGGCATATTTGAACCATTTACAGTAATTTGAGCGAACGAATGAACGCCAACTAATAAACTAATTCCGAATAATAACTTTTTCATTTTAGTAGCGGTTTGAACCACTAAAATTAACCATTAATGGCAACAACCTCAGAAATTTGATTTGGTAACATTTCCTTCAACATATTTTCAATCCCCGCTTTCAAGGTCATGGTTGAAGAAGGGCAACCGCTGCACGCTCCTCGCAGAACAACGTTCACTTTCCCATCTTCGAAAGAATGAAAGTCAATTGCTCCTCCATCACTTTCCACAGCTGGTCGAATATATTCATCTAAAATATCTGCAATCTTAGCATCTATGCCTTCTAAATCTGTTCGTTTTGGTGTGGCAACCGTTTCTTGTTTTTCTTCAACTTCATCCATTTCCAATGAAGAAACTTTCACTACTACTCCTTCATTATTCAAGTATTCACCAAGAAAGTCCCTTAATTGATGAATAACATCTTCCCATTCAATTATATCCGTTTTTGTGATAGCAACAAAATTACTAGCAATAAAGACTTTTGAAATAAATGGGAAATTTAGCAGTTTCGCTGCCATTGGAGAGTTATCGGCATCGTCATCTAAACCGTATTCATAAACTTGTCCGTCAACCACCATATACCGGTTAGAAACAAACTTCATTGTTGCCGGGTTTGGTGTACTTTCTGCGTAAATATTGTGAGGTGCGATTGTTTTTTCCATAGGTCAAAATTACTCAACAAATCATCATTAGCTTTGTCAAATATTATACTAATTATTATAACATGGCATTGATAAAAACGGTTCGAGGTTTTACTCCAAAGACTGGAAAAAATTGCTTTCTAGCAGAAAACGCAACCCTTATCGGCGATGTTACCACAGGTGATGATTGCAGTATTTGGTATAGCGCTGTAGTTCGTGGCGATGTAAATACCATTTCGTTGGGAAATAAAGTAAATATTCAAGACGGGGCCGTAATTCATTGCACCTA
Source organism: uncultured Flavobacteriales bacterium (assembly GCA_913059105.1). Classification (GTDB taxonomy): domain Bacteria; phylum Bacteroidota; class Bacteroidia; order Flavobacteriales_E; family Vicingaceae; genus NORP294. The sequence goes on along the minus strand of CAJXRL010000074.1, from coordinate 8,249 downwards.
TAAAAAATCGAAAACCATAATTGGTAATAACGTTTCAGTTGGTCACAACGCAATTGTTCACGGCTGCGAAATTCATGACAATGTATTGATAGGGATGGGCTCAATTGTTATGGACAATGTAGTTGTTGAGAGCAATGTAATAGTTGCAGCAGGAGCAGTTGTAACCCAAAACAGCAGATTGGAATCAGGCTTTATTTATGCTGGCACGCCTGCAAAAAAGATTAAAGAACTCAGTAATGACCTTAAGACTGGTGAAATAGAACGAATTGCCGACAACTACTTGACTTATTCAAGTTGGTTTAAAGAATAAAAATGAAGATATATCACAACCCTCGCTGCATGAAAAGCAGACAAACTTTAGCTTTAATTGAAGAGGCTGGAATTCAACCTGAGATTATTAAATACTTGGAAAATGTCCCTTCAAGAGAAGACTTACTGGATATTTTGATGAAGTTGAACTTGAAGCCAGCCGATATTTTAAGAAAAGGGGAACCAGCTTACAAAGAAATCATCAAAGGCAAAAGCTTTGGTGAAGAAGAGTTAATTCAAATAATGATTGAAAATCCTAAATTAATCGAACGACCGATAGTTATTCGAGGGAACAAAGCAGTTTTAGGAAGACCGCCAGAAAATGTTAAAGACTTATTTTAGTGAGCTGATTGATCAGCTTTATTGCCTTTGAACTTTTCAACAAAATACATGGTGATTGCGTAAGGCAAAGCAAAAGCAGAAAGGAAAATTAATACCCAAAATGCCAAAGAAAAAATACCGACAAACAATAAAAAACCCGCTGTATACATAGTTTCTAAATAAAATTCTTTGCAATTTTACGCAAAATTTAGCCGACTACATAAATAAATAAAACAAAAATAACATGGAATATAGAATTGAGAAAGACACCATGGGAGATGTAAAAGTTCCCGCTGAGAAGTATTGGGGGGCTCAAACTGAACGCTCTAGAAATAATTTTAAAATTGGTGGAAGCAAACAACAAATGCCACTTGAAATAATTTATGGCTTTGCTTATTTGAAAAAAGCTGCTGCGCATACCAATTGTGAATTAGGCGTTTTAGATTCAGAAAAAAGAGACGCTATTTCAGTTGTTTGTGACGAAATTTTACAAGGAAAACTAGATGACCAATTTCCATTAGTGATTTGGCAAACAGGTTCTGGAACACAAAGTAACATGAACACAAACGAGGTAATTGCGAACAGAGCACATGTTATTGCCGGCAATATTTTAGGCGAAGGCGCCACCGCCATTCACCCAAATGATGATGTAAACAAATCGCAATCTTCAAACGATACTTTTCCAACCGGTATGCACATCGCCTGCTATAAGATGGTTGTGGAAACTACAATTCCTGGAGTTGAAAAACTGAGAGATACTTTGAAAGCAAAAGCGGAGAAGTACATGGGCATTGTAAAAATTGGAAGAACGCATTTAATGGACGCGACACCGTTAACTGTAGGTCAAGAATTTTCTGGATATGTTTCACAATTGGACCATAGCTTGAAAGCTTTAAGACATACCTTAGATCATTTATCTGAATTAGCATTAGGAGGAACTGCAGTTGGAACCGGAATTAACACTCCTAAAGGTTATTCTGAACTAGTAGCGAAGAAAATAGCCGAGTTTACCAAATTACCTTTCATAACTGCTGAAAATAAATTTGAAGCGTTAGCAGCACATGATGCAATTGTAGAAACTCATGGAGCTCTAAAGCAAATGGCAGTGAGTTTAATGAAAATTGGGAATGACATTCGATTACTTGCTTCTGGGCCAAGATGTGGTATTGGCGAATTAGACATTCCTGCAAACGAGCCAGGTTCATCTATAATGCCTGGCAAAGTAAATCCAACTCAGGCAGAAGCATTAACAATGGTTTGCGCCCAAGTAGTTGGCAACGACATGGCGGTTGCTGCAGGTGGCATGAATGGGCATTTTGAACTGAATGTATTCAAACCTATGATGGCTCAAAATCTTTTGGAATCCGCTCGTTTAATTGGTGACGCTTGTGTTTCTTTCAATGACAACTGTGCAATTGGTATTGAGCCAAATCACGCCAACATAAAGCAAAACTTAAACAATTCATTAATGCTGGTAACGGCATTGAATACTCATATTGGGTACGACAAGGCTTCAAAAATTGCCAAAACAGCTCACCAAAATGGAACTACTTTGAAAGAAGAGTCTATCAATTTAGGCTATTTATCTTCTGAGGAGTTTGACGCATGGGTCGACCCAAGTAAGATGATTGGAAGTTTATAACAGCCTAATCAAAATAATAAAAGAAGGCTGATTAACTGAGAGGATAATCGGCCTTCTTGTCTTTCACAATTACGACAGTTTTTATTTCAATCAATAAAAATAATTCACCTAATAGTTATGAAAATAGTTAAATTTTCATCTTCCTTTTTTTTATGCTTGCTATTCGTAGCCTGTAATGAAATGAGTACGGACGAATCAACATTTAATAACCTTAAAATTGAAATAACTACCATTGAGAGTCCTGCTGCAAGTAGCATAAGAGGTATCTCTGTTGTAGACTCTAATACCATTTGGTTAAGTGGTGCAAATGGATCGATACTAAGAAGTATAGACGGCGGACAGACTTGGGCCCAACTTCAATCACCAGATAAAGATTCTTTAGACTTTCGCTCCGTTCATGCTTTTTCTTCAAACTCAGCTATCATTGTAAGCGCAGGGTTTCCTGCTAGGGCATACAAGACAGTTGACGTTGGACAAAGTTGGAATTTAGTTTATGAGAACAAAGATTCTTCTGCCTTCATGAATTCAATTGCTTTTAAAAATGATCGAGAAGGAATTATTATGGGTGACCAGCTGAATGGGAGGCATTTATTACTTCGAACCGGAGACAGCGGGGATATTTGGAAACGAATTGATTCAGTTGATATTCCAAAACCATTAGCCATCGAAAATGCTTTTGCCGCCAGTGGTTCATGCATTGCTGTGAGTAATACTAGTCAATTTTTAATTGGATTTGGTGGAGAACAGTCACGCATTTTCACTTCTAAGAATGGTTATAAATGGAAAGCTGAGACCACACCAATGCACCATGGTGGGGCATCGAGTGGAATTTATTCTATTGCAGCTTCAGGTGATGGAAAAATTTTGGCCGTTGGAGGAGATTATTCAAAAGCCGATTCTTCTCATTTCCCAATTATTTCAATAAACGATGGGAAATCTTGGATAAAAACAAATGGGAAAGTTGATGGTTATAGATCGGTAGTAACATACTCTAAACAAGGTCAATTTTGGGTATGCGGAGGTACAAATGGCTTAGAAATGAGCTCAAACGATGGCAAAAATTGGATGAAATTTTCGTTTCAAAATATAAATACATTAAGATTTTTACAAAAAACAACTAAAGCCATAGGGGCAAATAGCAAAGGGGAAATCTTTTTGTTCGATTTTCAATTTAAGAAAGATTAACCAAAACAGATTCCCTGTTAAACGATTCTAAATTATATTTGCAAAAAGAGGTCTATTTTGAGATTAACAAAAATTTACATCATACTATTGGTTTCGGGATTTACCTTTATCGGTTTACCGATTTCAACTTCTTATCTCAGAATGTTAAATGATGTAGAAATCAACAATTTCAGCTTAGATTTATCTGAAGAAGAAGAGCGAGAAAGTTCAAAGAACGAAACCAAGGAATTAGAAAGCAAACTAGTCAAAGATTTAAACAGTTTTGCAATATTTAAATGCAATCAGCAAAACGCCCTTGCTTTTCACGACAACCTGCTATCTTACAGTTCGTTAATCAAAGAAGTTACTACCCCTCCTCCTGAACAATTAATTGCATAAAATCAATTAATTATCTCGAATAAATATTCGAACATTTCTTTTTCTCAACTTTTATTATATGAAATTATTTAGTCAATTAAAACACGACTTACCAAGTAGTGTTATTGTATTTTTTGTCGCACTCCCTCTGTGTTTGGGAATTGCTTTGGCATCTGGAGCACCTTTATTCTCAGGTCTAATTGCCGGCATCGTTGGAGGCATTGTTGTGGGCTCCTTAAGTGGGTCAGCACTTGGAGTAAGTGGACCTGCTGCAGGACTGGCAGTAATCGTATTAAGTTCCATTCAAGAATTAGGAACATACGAAGCATTCTTATTGGCCGTAGTGTTTGCCGGTGTTTTCCAATTGATACTAGGAGTTTTGAAAGCAGGTTTCATTGGTTATTACTTCCCTTCCTCAGTTATTAAAGGAATGCTTTCAGGAATTGGTGTCATCATTATTTTAAAGCAACTACCTCATGCTTTTGGGTACGATGCAAATTATGAGGGAGATATGGATTTCATTCAAGCCGATGGGGAAAATACCTTTTCTGAACTACTGAATATTTTCGACAACATTTCAACTCCCGCCATGACAGTTGCCATTATTTCTTTGGCTATTTTATTACTGTGGGACAATGTATTATCAAAGAAATTTAAAGTGTTTAAACTAATTCCAGGACCTTTAGTGGCAGTAGCTTTTGGAATTACTTTCGAACTAATAACGAACGTTTATTTTCCTAATTGGAGTATCTCAAGCGAGCATCTCGTTAGCGTTCCTGTGGCAAAAGATTTTTCTGGATTCATTGGCCAATTCAGCCTACCAGATTTTTCTCAAATTGGAAATTATAATATCTATGTGATTGCCTTAACTATGGCAATTGTTGCAAGTTTAGAAACCTTGCTTAGTGTTGAAGCTACAGACAAACTAGACCCTAAAAAAAGAGTCACCCCAACCAATCGTGAATTGATTGCTCAAGGTGCAGGAAACGTTGTTTCAGGTATGATTGGCGGATTGCCAATTACACAAGTAATTGTGAGAAGCTCTGCCAATATACAATCTGGCGGTAAAACAAAACTTTCAGGTATCCTTCATGGATTCTTAATACTTATAAGTGTGGTTTTAGTTCCGAACATTCTCAACCAAATCCCATTGGCAGTATTAGCAAGTATTTTACTTGTTGTGGGTTTTAAGTTAGCTAAGCCAAGTTTATTTAGAGCGATGTATAATCTTGGACCAAAGCAATTCTTACCATTTATTGTTACGATGGTTGGAATCGTTTTTACAGATTTATTGACCGGAATTGCATTGGGTGTAGGGGTTGCTATTTTCTTTATTGTAAGAAACAATTACAGTAATTCTCACTTTATGCACATTAAAGAAACGGATGTGGAGTGTCATAAAGTAGAAATGACTTTGTCGGAAGAAGTCACCTTTTTAAATAAAGGAGCAATTCTTCAAGAACTAAACAACCTACCAAATTGTACTGAAATCACGATAGACATACGAAAATCGGTAAGAGTAGATTACGATGTATATGAAATCATTGATAATTTTAGACTGAATTCTGCAAAAGACAGAGATATTAAGGTGATTATCAAAAGTGATACAAAGTATAGTACAGCTGATTATTAAACTAAAAAAGGGGGTAATCTAGATTACCCCCTTTTTCCTTTATCGCTTAAATTCCTAAATGAATTTATCGCCTTTCTCGATTTTAATATCTGTTACAAACTGTTTAATCTTTTGCTCATCTTCCTTCTTGCAAACCAATAATGTATCGTTTGATTCTACTACTATGTAATTTTTCAAACCCTGTAAAACCACTAATTTATTCTTTGGAACACTCACAATGCAGTCTTCTGAATCGTACAGCATTACGTTCTTACCTACTACCGCATTATTATCTTCATCGTGTTCTAGATGAGTATATATAGAACCCCAAGTTCCTAAATCAGACCAACCTATATCGGCAGATAAAACAAATACGTTCTTTGCCTTTTCCATAATGCCGTAATCGATGCTAACACTCTTGCATTCAGAATAAATTGAATCTATTGCTTGTGCTTCTTTCTTAGTCCCAAAAGCACCTACTTGCTCTTTAAAAAGGGCATCCATTTCCGGTAATAATTTTTCAAATGACTCATTAATAGAGGCTAAACTCCAAATGAACATTCCTGAGTTCCAACTAAAATCGCCACTATCTAAAAACTGTTTTGCTAAAATTAAATCAGGCTTTTCTGTAAAAGTCTTTACCCTCTTCAATTCAGAATCTCCACTGTCATCGAATTGAATGTACCCATAACCGGTATCAGGTCTGCTAGGCTTTATGCCCAGCGTAACTAGAGCGTTATTTGCCTCTGTATAGTCCAACGCAGTTGTCATTACCTCCACAAACTTATCCTCTTTCAAAATCAAATGATCTGCGGGAGCGACAATGATATTAGCGTTCGGGTTTTTTGTTGCGATTTTATAATTGGCATAAGCAATGCAAGGAGCAGTATTTCTCCTGCTAGGTTCACATAAAACTTGGTCCTCTGTAACATCTAGTTGCTTTAGCACTAAATCTTTATACAAATCGTTAGTAACAATGTAAATATTTTCTTTTGGGGCCAACTTCAATAACCTATCAAATGTTTGTTGAATTAAGGTTTGACCAGTTCCTAATATATCTATGAATTGCTTAGGAAAGGCTGTTCTACTCATTGGCCAAAATCGACTTCCGATACCTCCTGCCATGATTACGCAATAGTTGTTTTCTTTTTTCATCTTTGTTTTTAAAGCGTGACAAATGTACTTAATTCAAATGCCGCGTATTGACTCCTACCATTGATTTTAGTCTTAAGAAATTGTAAATTTTTCTACTTCTGCGTGACCACTTATTAAATAGGTCCTTCCGCTTTTTGATTCCGAACATTCAATTCGAGTTCTCCGTTTGTTTCCTCTTTTAAAAACTCTTTCTTGAAATATGAATTCCTCACCTTCTGACAATGAATCTAAAAAAACAGTGTCAGAGTATTGGTCATATTTTTTCAATATTTTGAAAAGTTCAGGGTCTGAACAGCTAGATGCTTTTGGCTGATTTAAATGCTTTCTCAGTGCAATAGCAATATCATTTGGAAAACTAACCTTTGCCATTAGTTGCTTTAGCATGTCTGAGTAAATTGTTTTCCACTCAATGCCATGAGGATTAACTCTTCCTTTATGCTGCTCCCAACATGCTACATGAGCAATTTCATGGGTTAAGGTGATTAAAAAATGGTATTGATTCAAATTCCCATTCACCGAAACTCTGTTTGGCTTTCCTTGAAAGGCGGGCCTAAAATCACCAAATTTAGTTTTACGTGCTTTAGAAATTCTTAAATGAAATGGCAATTGCCCATACCACTGCTGAATCAATTGCATTGATTCTTCGGGAATGTATTTGAGAAGAACTTTAGACAAGGTTTATGAAAATATTTGGTAAACCAGCAAACTTGAGAAATAAGCCAATGCCCCCATATAAACCAATTGAATAATAGGCCATTTCCACCCCCCTGTCTCTTTCACCACAATAGCAACGGTTGCCATGCATTGCAACGCAAATGCATAGAATATAAGTAGTGAGTACCCTGTGGCACGAGTATATACCTTCTCCCCTGTTTCAGAAAACGTTGCACGTTGCATTTTGGCTTTTATTCCTTCCGTATTTTCCGCATCTCCGACAGTATATAAGGTAGCCATAGTTCCTACAAAGACTTCACGAGCCGCGAATGAAGTAATAATTGCTATTCCAATTTTCCAATCAAACCCTAGCGGTCGGATGGCAGGCTCAATGAATTTACCGATGTGCCCAGCATATGAAACTTCTAATTTGTCAGTTGCAATTTGCTCATTAATTGAGGTAGCATCCGAATTTGAATGAGCTAGCAAAGTTTCATATTTTGCATCAATGGCTGCCATTTTATCACCCGGCCCGTAAGAAGAAAGCACCCAGAGAACTATCGAGACTGCAATGATAATTTTCCCAGCCTCAAATAAGAACAGTTTGGTTTTATTCAAAATCGTCATCCCAACATTGGTCCAACGTGGAGTGCGGTATATCGGCAATTCCATTACAAAGTGACTTCTCTCTTCCGACTTAACAATATATTTCATTACAAACGCTGTAGCCATTGCCGCCCCAAACCCTAATAAGTACAATCCCATCATCACAATCCCTTGTAAATTGAAACTTAAGAATTGTTTATCGGCTGGTATTACGAGAGCAATTAATAGTGTATAAACCGGTATTCTGGCAGAACAACTGATCAATGGTGTGACAAAAATAGTAAGGAGTCTTTCCTTTTTATTTGCAATTGTACGAGCGCTCATTATTGCAGGAACTGCGCAAGCTGCTCCTCCAAGTAACGGAATTATAGACCTGTCTCTTATACACATCTGACGCTGCCGACGATC
>CAJXRL010000073.1 GCA_913059105.1 uncultured Flavobacteriales bacterium | reverse complement strand
CCTGTCTCGTGGGCTCGGAGATGTGTATAAGAGACAGATATTCTCCATGGCAAGAGCAGGCTTTACTGCTTTGAAATTGAAACAAACAAATGGCTAGAAGTAATAGAAGTTTTTTCATAAGACATTAGTTTGTTGACTGCTACTAAGATAATCAAAAATTGGATACTATAGAATTAAAAATATTGGACTACATATTTCAATTAAAAAGTGATTCTTGACCAAAAGAAAAAAATTATCTTTGCGCCCCTTCAAAATGGATGAGCAAACTGACTTTTGGAGAAATAGAAATTCTAATTAAACAAAGATGGCACAAAAAATCATTTACACTAAAACTGATGAAGCACCGGCTTTAGCAACCTATTCATTTTTACCAATTGTTAAGCGTTTTACAAATGCTGCAGATGTTGAAGTGGAGACAAGAGATATTTCGTTAGCATCGAGAGTTTTGGCGGTATTTCCTGAGTTCTTGGAAGATGACCAAAAGGTAAATGATGCCTTAGCTGAATTAGGGGAGTTAGCAAAAACGGCCGAGGCTAACATTATTAAACTCCCAAACATTTCTGCTTCGGTTCCTCAATTGTTAGCGGTAATTGAAGAGTTACAAAGCCAAGGATTTAATATTCCTAATTATCCTGAAGCTGTGAATACAGAGGAAGAGAAATCGATTAAAGTAAGATACGATAAGATTAAAGGCAGCGCAGTGAATCCAGTATTGCGAGAAGGCAACTCTGATAGAAGAGCACCTAAAGCAGTTAAGGAATTTGCAAAGCGCAACCCTCATTCAATGGGTGCTTGGGCAAGTGATACAAAATCTCATGTTGCAACCATGGATGCAAATGATTTTTGCTCAAATGAAAAGTCTATTACACTGCAAAAAACTGATGATGTAAAGATTGAATTGCACAAAAGCAATGGCGAAGTAGAGGTGTTGAAATCGAGTGTTCCGCTGCTTACTGGTGAAGTTATTGATGCTACTTTTCTAAGTAAAAAGGCGTTAATGGTCTTTTTGAAAGAACAAAAAGAGGCAGCTAAAGCAAATAGCATGTTGTTTTCATTGCACATGAAAGCTACCATGATGAAGGTTTCAGATCCTATTATTTTTGGTCTTGCAGTTCGAGTATTTTTTGACGAAGTATTTGATCAATTTGGAGAGGACTTAGATAAAATTGGAGCAAATCCAAACGACGGTTTAGGAAGTGTTATTGCACAATTAGACGAGCTTGATGCGGATAAAAAAGCAGCTGTTTTAGCAGCAATTGAAAAGTGCATGGAGGATGGACCAGATATGGCTATGGTAAATTCTGATAAAGGAATTACCAATTTACATGTTCCATCTGATGTAATTATTGATGCATCAATGCCAGCGATGATTCGAACTTCAGGAATGATGTGGAATGCAAAAGGTAAATTACAAGAAACAAAAGCAATAATTCCTGACAGCAGTTATGCTGCAGTTTACGATGAAACGTTTAAGTTTTGTAAAGAGCATGGAGCATTTGATCCTACTACAATGGGAACAGTTCCTAATGTTGGGCTGATGGCTCAAAAAGCTGAAGAGTATGGATCACATGACAAAACTTTTGAAATAAAAACTGCTGGGACTGTTAAGGTGCTAAGTCAAGATGGAACTTCATTATTAGAGCACAACGTAGAAGCGGGAGATATTTGGAGAATGTGCCAAGTAAAAGATGCTCCTATTAAGAATTGGGTTGAATTGGCTGTGAACAGAGCTAGAGCGACAGGGTGGCCAACCATTTTTTGGTTGGATGAAAACAGAGCTCACGATGCAGAATTGATAAACAAGGTAAAAGCATATTTACCGAATCACGATATAGAAGGATTAGATATTCAAATCATGTCTCCAAAAGAGGCAACTAAATTTACGCTTAAAAGAGTAAAGGAGGGAGAAAATGCTGTTTCTGTAACTGGAAATGTTTTGCGAGATTATTTAACTGATTTGTTCCCGATTTTAGAATTAGGCACGTCGGCAAAAATGTTATCCATTGTGCCACTGATGAATGGTGGAGGATTGTTCGAAACAGGAGCAGGCGGTTCTGCACCAAAACATGTAGAGCAGTTAACAGATGAGAACCATTTGCGTTGGGATTCCCTTGGTGAATTTTTAGCTTTGGCAGTTTCTTTAGAACACTTGAGTGAGAAGACAGGAAACCGACATGCGAAGGTATTAGGCGAATGTTTGGATCAAGCAACAGAGCAGTTGTTGTTAAACGGAAAATCTCCTTCTAGAAAAGTAAATGAGTTGGACAACCGAGGAAGTCATTTTTATCTAGCATTGTATTGGGCAAAAGCGTTAGCGGCTCAAAACGAGGATGAAGAATTGAAAGCTTCATTTATGGGCTTAGCTCACACATTGGAATCGAATGAAGATCAAATTGTAGAAGAATTGAATAGTGCGCAAGGTGTTGCTGTTGATATAAAAGGATATTATAATCCCGACGAGTCTATCGTAGAAAAGACAATGAGACCAAGTGCTACTTTGAATGAAATTATAGGGTAGAGATTGAGCTCTTCAGCTCTGCTTGGATCTCTTGCTAAATAAAAATCCCTTGTCCATTTCGCCTTCGCTCAATGTGACAAGGGATTTTTTTATGCCCTAATAAGATGTACATCCTAAAGTTAAAAGTCTTGTCATGCTGAGCGGAGTCGAAGCGGGCAAGACTTTTACTTTCTCCCCAATTGGCCAATGTTTTTGAAAACAATCTCTAGGTCTTTCACTACGCTGTAATCTCTGCCATATTCAAAATTGAGTTGCTCAATATTATCAAGGTCAAGAGTAAAAGAATCGTGTAAATCAGTAGGATTGAGAATGCCCTTTTTAATTTTTAAATTTTTATCAACCATTTCACTTGAAGAGTAAAAACCTACAAATGAAATGTTACTCAAAAGCACGCTAAAAAGGTTACTATAATAACTTCTTTTTTCGGCTACAAACCAAAAGAATAGAGGAGATAGAAGAAGGAAGAATATCGATAATAATAAATCTAAGCTGCGTTTATTTTTCTGGTTAACAGGTTTTAATATAGTGTCAGAAGCCAATATGTAATACTCTCCTGAGCTTTCTATACTGTTGCTACCAATTATGTATAAACTCTCTGGAGGCGCAATTTTGAAATCAACATTTTCTTTTTCTATTGCGCTCATTTGCTCAATAATTTGAGTCGAGCTTAAGTCTTTAGCACAAAAAATAACTTCGTTAATATCATAAATATCTATAATGTCTTTTAACTGATAAAGTCTAGCAGAAAACCCTTCGTTGCTGACTCCATCATTTTCTGCATTTACATTGATGATTTTTTCTGGTTTTATCAGTGTTTTCTTTAAAAAAGAACTGATTCTATTTAGTTCATCGGCTTTTCCCACCATGGCAATTCGTTGCGCTCTATTACTATTAAACTTTCTGATTCGCAGTAGGTGGAGTACATAGCGAAAAAGGGGAATGACGATGCTTGCAAAAATAACCGTGAACAGAATGATGGCCCTTGAAAAACGATAGTTTTCACTCAATAAAGAATACACCATCAATAATAGAGCGGAACCGCTGAAAACGCCATTCAATACCTTTTTAAAAGAAGTTGGAATGGAGAAAGTTCCATTGAACAAAAGCGATAATAAATAAATCAGAATAATGATTGGAATACCATAGGTTTCAACCTCCTCAGGATATGCTCCGCCCGAGATAAATTTTACGTTGTCTTCGTAATATTCTTTAAACAGATACACTCCACTTCCTAAAACAATACTATCAACTAAAGGGAGTAAAAAATGTTTAATTGTTCGAGTTAAAACAGCTAAACCAGCACGAATATATATTGCAAAATTGATTAAGGTTGAAAAGAGCTGAGCATTCTTATTAGAGAAGTGTTTTTTAGCAAAAATGGCCATCGCACGGTAAAAAACAAATACATAATTAATGCTGCTTTTTTTAGTGCTCTCTCCTTTGTAATGAATGATTTGAGTTTCTGAAAAATAGTGATTTGTATAGCCGGCCTGCGTAATTCGATAAGAAAGATCAATATCTTCTCCGTACATGAAAAAGCTCTCGTCTAAAAGGCCAATTTTGTCTAAAACAGACATTCGCATCATCATGAAGGCGCCACTTAAAATTTCAATTTTGTGGTTCTCATCTTTGCTCAAGTGACCCAAATGATATTGGCCAAATTTTTCTGATTTTGGAAAGAGTGAGGATAGTCCAAATATTTTGTAAAAAGCAACTGAAGGAGTAGGTAAGCCCCTTTTAGATTCTGGTAAAAAATTACCTTTCCCGTCTAGCATTTTAACTCCAAGTCCCCCGGACTTCGGATTCGAATCCATATAGTCGCAGCACAACTTAAAAGTGTTCTCTTCAACTACTGTATCGGGGTTGAGCAATAAAACATATTCGCCCTTTGCTTTTTTTATGCCTTGATTGTTTGCCTTTGAAAAACCCTTGTTGTCTTTGTTTGCAATTACTGTTGTTTGAGGAAATTTTTCCTTCAACATTTCGAGCGAACCGTCAACAGAATTGTTGTCCACTACTAGAACTTCAAAATCAATGCCCTTTGATGAGTTGTAAACGGAATTCAGACAATTTTCTAAAAAGTATTGAACGTTGTAATTGACAATGATAACACTTAACTTCATTTTATCTGACTAAAGTATTTTCATAAGGAACTCTATTCAATAAAGAACGCCCTAAGGTTAACTCATCGGCATACTCTAATTCGTCGCCAACAGAAATACCTCTTGCAATAGCAGAAATATTGATTTCAAAATCTTTCAATCGTTTAAAAATGTAAAAATTGGTAGTGTCTCCTTCCATCGTTGTGCTAAGCGCCATAATAACTTCTTTAGCCTTTCCATGTGACACTCTTTCTACTAATTCTTCAATTCTAATGTCCGAAGGTCCAATTCCATCCATGGGCGAAATAATTCCACCTAAAACATGATATTGACCTTTATATTGTCCCGTATTCTCAATGGCCATTACGTCACGTACATCTTCTACCACACAAATCAAACTCTCATCGCGCAGACCGTTGCAGCAGATTGAGCAAATTTTATCTTCTGAGATGTTATAGCACTTTTCGCAATACTTAATTTCATTTCTAAGCTTTATAAAAGCTTCTCCAAAACGATTCACTTCTTCCTTTTCTTGTTTCAATAGAAATAGGGCAAGTCGCATGGCGGTTCTTCTTCCAACTCCTGGAAGTGAGGAAAATTGCTCAATGGCATTGGCTAAAAGTTTCGAAGGATATTCTTCCACAGTGCAGATTAATGTGGCTCAAAGATACTAAGTAGAATTACGAAATATAAGATGTACAATGAGGAATGTTGGATGTTGAATAAAGAAGTTAGAAGCTAGAGGATAGATGATAGACTTACAAAGTAAAATTGATTTAAAGTCTTTGAATGTATATTGTCAAAGAATTGGCACCATATAGTTGTCGAAATATTAGAGGAGCAAGATAGTCTGACCATAATACTTAACTTTTTGTCATACTGAGCGGAGTCGAAGTATAAATAAAAAGAATAATTACAATATCTGTTGCTTTAAAAATTCAATTTCTGTTTGGAAATCCAAATCGTTTGCCAATTGGAAAGCCTTTATTTTCGACTTTAATTTCAACAAAAATTGTTGATGCTTTACACTATCAGGCTGAAAAGCTCGATGTTGAAGTGAAGTATTGATTTTTTCAACTTGCTGATTGATTAATTGAGTGCCTTTTGCGAAATATGTCTCAGAGAAATTCTCCCAAATGTAATGTATGGCTGTCTCGTTCGGATGCAGTAAATCGTCTTTGTAAAAACGGTAATCTCGCAAGTCATCGAGAAGAAGCTCGTAAGCTGGAAAATAATGACACTTATTATCGACGCTGCAAATCTCTTCTACTGCTACATGTAAGATAGACTTACTGAGTTGATTTTCTCTAAAACCATCTTTCAAATGTCGCACCGGGCTAATGGTGAAAATGTAATTCTTGGAAGGATACTTTTCATCCAAGTACTTTTTTGTATGCTTCCATGATTCTACAATTTCCGCAACAGAAAGCAACCGCTTTGTAAATAATGCTGAAGGTTGTTTTTGGCAATTATTTACAATTTTACCAGTTGCTTTTTCTTCATACACCCAAGCTGTTCCGTACGATAAAATTATGGTACTTTCTGAATTCAAAATAACATCCTGTTTTGCAATTACCTCTTTGATATTGCCTTGAAAGCTCAGCTCTGAATTTGAATTCATTTCAGAATGTAGGTCGTAAGAAAAATGGATGCCTTCAACTTCCGTGCTTTTTACTTCTGAATTAGTATTCAAGCATAAGGTATTGTGAATGGAAATAGGATTGTAACTGATGCCAAAGGGGTTCGCTAATGCTTGAAATTTTAAATCCCCTAGTTTTTTGCCAATATTCTCTGTAAAACAAGAACCGCTGAGGTATATCTTGGAAGAGTGACTCAAGCGTAATTCGCTTGTTAGTGGTTCAAATACAGTTCTAAAATCGTTTTTCATCTCTTTGGCAAATTAACTACATTTAAACTTTACAATTAACCGATTAGAGTTGGAAAAAAAAGATAAAAATAATTTGACAATAAAGGAGAAGCTTCATGAAATAATTTTTGAAGCAGATACCCCTATGGGAAAGCTCTTTGATGTTATCTTATTAGTGGCGATTCTTTTATCTGTATTGGCTGTATTGCTGGAGACAGTTGCTAGTATTAGAGAAGAATATGAAGGATTGCTAAATTTGCTGGAATGGGCATTCACCGTTGTTTTTTCGGTAGAATACTTACTGAGAATATGGTTGGTTCGAAAACCCTGGAAGTACATTTTTAGCTTTATGGGAATAGTTGATTTACTATCAACTTTGCCGACCTACATCAGTCTCTTTGTGGCTGGTCCACAGTATTTATTGGTAATTAGAACTGTTCGTTTATTGCGGGTTTTTAGAGTACTAAAATTAACCAGGTACCTTTCGGAAGCCAAGATTTTGAAAAATGCATTGAAACAAAGTGCGGCCAAAATAACAGTATTTATAGGTGGGGTAATTGTTTTGGTATTAATTTTAGGGTCGTTAATGTATATTATTGAAGGCCCAGGGAATGGGTTTTCCTCTATTCCTGCAAGCATGTATTGGACCATTGTTACCATAACAACCGTTGGTTATGGAGATATAACTCCTGTAACTACTCTTGGACAAACCATCGCATCTGTTATTATGCTTTTAGGGTATGGAATAATTGCAGTCCCAACCGGTATTGTAACGGCAGAAATGGCTTTTTCAAAGAAAGATGAAACAATTTCTACTCAGGCTTGTCAGTCATGTTCTAAAGAAGGGCACGATCCAGACGCGAAGCATTGTAAATTTTGTGGAGAGCAGCTTTAGCTCTTGAGAAAATGGACAATTGATAAGTGACAATTCGTTGTATTGATTTGATATTATGGTTTTCAATTATAAAAAGTCAATTTTAAATTGAAAATCATGGAAAATTTACTAAAAGCTTTCTTTTCGCTTTGAAAGTTGTAAAGACTTGTAAGTCTCTTGTTGAAAATAAGAGGGAGTATGTTTTATCTAAACAACTATTGAGAAGTGGAACAGCAACAGGCGCTTTGATAAGGGAAGCTGAGCATGGAGAGAGTAAAAAAGACTTCATTCATAAATTAGCAATCGGGCTGAAAGAAGCGAACGAAACAGAATATTGGCTAGAGTTATTGCACCAGTCAGAGTATATAACAGACCGGGAATTTAAAGAATTAAGTGGTTCCGCAGGAGAGTTAAATATATTGTTGATTTCTATAATTAAATCAACGAAACGTAATCTGGAGAACAAAAATAAGACGAATTGATAATTGTCAACTGTTCATTGTTCAATTACTAAGCCGTCCAAGTTTGCTTGCAGCGAATCTCGTTTCAAGATAAAAGCTTCTTTTATATCTGGAGAAATCGGCTCTGCTGAAGGAAAATCTTCTCTTAAATGGTCCACTTGTTTGCCATTTTTCCAAAAACGATAACAGACATGAGGCCCAGTAGCTAGACCTGTGCTACCAACATAGCCAATAATATCTCCTTGCCTTACTTGTTTGCCAACCTTCACGTTGCGTTTGCTCATGTGCAAGTATTGCGTTTCATACACGCTGTTGTGACTTAGTTTAACAAACTTCCCATTTCCTCTCGTATAACTCGACTTAATTACAACACCGTCTGAAGTGGCCATGATTGGTGTTCCTCTTGGAGCAGCATAATCTGTTCCCAGATGTGCTTTCCAACGCTTTTGTACTGGGTGAAATCTGCGCATGGTAAAGCGTGAACTTAGCCTACTAAATTTTAAGGGGGATTTTAGAAATGCTTTTCTAAGGCTGTTGGCTTCCTCATCATAATACTCTACTTTGCCCTTAATGTCGTAACCAAAAGCTAGGAAGGATTTGTCGAAATGATTGAACTCGACCGCTTTTATTTCACCTATCCCAAAAGATTTGCCATCTACAAATTTCTCTTCATAAATAACTTTAAACCAATCTCCTTTTTGAATTCGATAAAAATCAATTGACCACGCAAAAATATCGGCTAATTTAACTGCTAAATAAGGGTTTGCTTTAGATTCTTTTAAGGTTTGGTACAAGGAAGAATTGATTACTCCTGAAGCCGTTTGAATTTTTGTTTCAATGGGCCTTTTTTTGCGTTCTATAATAATTGAATCTCTTAAATCGTAAACGATATAGTCAACTGCATCAATTTCATAAATAAAATAGTCGGCCTTTCGAATGCTATCCTTCCGAACTAAAATGGTGTAATTCTTTCCTACAGCAATTCTGCGTACATCGAAAATGGGTTTCGATTTTTTTGCAAGGGCGTCAATCGTTCCATAATTAATTTCATAGGGTAGAAGAATATTTGCTAGAAATTCATTTTTTTTAATGGTAGATTGAATGACTTCAAATGAATCTATCTCAATGTCATATAATAGTTTTGCGGGCACAATTGTGTCCTGCACAATAGGCGCAGCAACAGGTGGTACAGGTTTGCTCCCAGACTTTAGAATAAACAATACAACAAAAAATCCCAATAGTGCGGTTAACCCTACACTAATCCACTTTAATTTCTTCTTCAAGTTTTATTGCTTTTTCGGTTGTACCTGGTTTCAATAATTCCAATTTAAATTTTATTGGAATTGCTGTTTGTCTTGTTTGGTCAAAATTACACTGCTGCATTGAAACAATAATGAACGATTGTCAATAGTTATGTACAACTATTGCTTTAAAACGTACGGCTGTTGCACTAGTTTCTCAGGGCTAGACTGATTCGAAAATTTCGATTCAATATAGAACTGTTTTGAGATTGATTTGAAGCAATGTTAAGTAAACCGAAATCATAATGGATACCAATTTGAACAAATCCAAGTTCAACTCCTCCGCCGAGTGTTAGACCAAAATCAGATCTTCTAACAAAATCAAGACTATTTGATCCGATGGTCATACTTTCTTTGAAATTTTTCTGTTCACCGTTCTGCTCATATTCCTGCTTCTGTCTTGCGAATAAAAGAATACTGTAGTAGAATCCAGCGTCGGCAAAAAATAATCTTTCATCAACTGGTGTAGAATGAAACCGACAACCAAATGGGATGTCAATGTAAGTTAAATTCGTTGTTAAAGGAGACGTAGTTTTGATAGGTCCATTTAATATAGAAATGTTGGCGGCCTCATCTGATTGATATCCCTCGTTGGAATAAAGAAGACTAGTTTCAAAATCTATTTTGTCACTTAGTGGAATGTATAAAGATCCACCTAGATGAAACCCCAATTTAGCATCCGTGCTAACAAGGGCTGTATCTGAACTTCTATTAATATTGGTAAAATTAAGACCTAGCTTTACCCATTCTTTTTGAGCAAAGATTGAATTGCAGATTACGCTAACTAATACGAATAGAAATAGTTTTCTCATAGTATGCATCTGGTTAAATAACAAAGTTTACAATTTTCCCAGGCACTACAATCACTTTCTTCGGTGTTTTGCCTTCTAACCATTTTGCTGCATCAGCATGTGCCAGTACTGTTTTTTCTATTTCGTCTTTCGATAAGTCAAGAGGAAGTTCCATCATAAATCTCATTTTTCCATTGAATGAAACAGGGTATTTATGAGACGACTCAATCAAATGCTTTTTATCAAATTTTGGAAAGTCAGCTGTTGATATAGAAGTGTTATTTCCCATTTTTTGCCATAATTCTTCTGCAATATGAGGTGCATACGGTTCAATAAGAATAACTAATTGCTCTAAAATCTCTTTCTTGTGGCACTTTAGATCTATTAACTCATTTGTACAAATCATGAAGGCAGAAACACCGGTGTTAAAAGAAAAGCGCTCTATGTCTTCCGTAATTTTCTTAATCGTTTTATGCAGTGCTTTAAGCTCTTCCTTGGTAGCTTTTTCAACTGAAACAATAAAGTTGTTTTCCTTATCATGGAATAATCTCCAAAACTTTCTTAAAAATCGGTGAACGCCTTCAATGCCTTCCATGTCCCAAGGTTTCGCTTGCTCTAATGGTCCCAAAAACATCTCGTATAAACGTAATGTATCTGCTCCGTATTTTTCTACAATATGGTCTGGGTTTACAACGTTGAATTTAGATTTCGACATTTTTTCCACCTCAGCACCACAAATGTATTTTCCTTCTTCTAATACAAAGTGCGCTGCGGTTTCTTTTCCGTTGTTAGCAGATTTAAACTTATTAGTATCTAAATCAATACCTTCAACTATAGAAATGTCGACGTTAACAGCTGCTATTTTATGAGATAATTCAGATTCTTTCCAGAGAAGATTTTCACTAGTGTAAACCTGTCTCTTATACACATCTCCGAGCCCACGAGACAGGCAGAAATCT